>NZ_DASXHW010000090.1:0-10022 GCF_036488105.1 Mycobacterium sp.
CCGCATCGCGAGGTCGAGCCCACCGACACCTTGATGATGATCTTCACCTCGGGAACCAGCGGCGAACCCAAGGCGGTTCAGGTGACTCACCTGACCGTTATCTTCGCCGGCGCCAACCTGATTGATCGGTTCGATGTCGATTCGTCCGGCACCTGTTACCTGTCGATGCCGCTCTTTCACTCCAACGCCCTGCTCGCGGGCTGGAGCGTGGCGGTAGGCTCCGGCTCGGCGATGGTGCCCGCCACGTTCTCGGCGTCTCGTCTGCTGCCCGATCTACGCCGCTACGGCGCTACCTACATGAACTACGTCGGCAAGCCGTTGGCCTATGTGCTGGCCACTCCCGAGCAGCCCGACGACGCGGACAACCCGCTACTGGTCGCGTTCGGAAACGAGGCCAGCGACCGCGACATCGCAGAATTCAGTAGGCGTTTCGACTGCACGGTCTGGGACGGCTTCGGCTCCAGCGAAGGCGCGATCATCATCACCCGCGAGGACGGCTGCCCGCCCGGCTCGCTGGGACAAGGCTTTCCGGGTGTCAGCATCTACAACTCCGACACGCTGGTCGAATGCGCGGTGGCCGAATTCGACGACGACGGCACACTGCTCAACCCCGACGACGCGATCGGCGAGTTGGTCAACACCACCGGCGCGGGCCTGTTCGCCGGCTATTACAACGACAAGGACGCCACGGGCGAGCGCTTGCGCAACGGCATGTTCTGGTCCGGCGACCTGGCCTACCGTGACGCCGACGGCTGGATCTACTTCGCCGGCCGCAGCGGGGACTGGTTGCGGGTCGACGGGGAGAACATGACGACCGCCCCCATCGAGCGCATCCTGCAGCGGCTGCCGGCCGTCAGCCAGGTCGCGGTGTACGCGGTACCCGACGAGCAGGTGGGAGACCAGGTAATGGCGGCGTTGGTGCTGGTGGACGGTGCCGAGCTGACGCCTGACGACTTCAGCCAGTTTCTGGCAGGCCAGCCGGATCTTTCACCCAAAGCCTGGCCGCGGCATGTCTGGATCACCGACCGCCTGCCGACCACCGCCACCAACAAAATCCTCAAACGGCACCTGAGCGCGCAGGGCAGCACCCCTGACGGCGGTCTGTTGTGGACCCGGGTCGGCCGCGATTACGCCGTCGTCGACCGTTCCGCCAAAGCCCAGGCCAGCCCGGGTTAGCGTCCGCGCCGGCCCGGGAATGCCCGGACGGTGGCAGGCGTTTAGGGACACAGCGGCTGAGCTGGCATAATCAACAGCCGAAGTTCAGGTTCCGGTTCACGTCCTTCGATGACCAGCACATTGGGCGACCCGGCGACCGACTACTGAAGAGGACACCATGAAAGCTGACATTCATCCCGCCTACGGCGAGACCACGGTGGTCTGCGGTTGCGGCAACACCTTCCAGACCCGCAGCACCAAGGCAAACGGCCACATCGTGGTCGAGGTCTGCTCGCAGTGCCACCCGTTCTACACGGGTAAGCAGAAGATTCTGGACAGCGGTGGTCGGGTCGCTCGCTTCGAGCGCCGTTACGGCAAGCGCAAGGCCGGTGCCGAGACGGAAGCCTCGGCCGACAAGTAGCAGGATCGACGCCCGAACTGTCGCGTTCACCGCGCAGGACGGGCGTCGTTTTGCGTTCGGAGTTGTCCCGATCGCGCGGGAAGGAGGAGCATGACTCAGGCGATTGACACGCTGGTGGCCGAGCATGCCGACCTCGAGCGTCAGCTGTCCGATCCCGAACTGCACAACGATCCCGCCAACGCGCGCAAGGTCGGGCGCCGGTTCGCACAACTGGCCCCGATCGTGGCGACCCACCGCCAGCTCACATCGGCGCGCGGCGATCTGGAGACAGCACGCGAACTCGCCGTCGACGACGCGTCGTTCGCCGACGAGATCACCGAGCTGGAAACCCGGGTCGATGAGCTGGAGACCAAGCTCAGCGACATGCTGGCGCCACGCGACCCGCACGACGCCGACGACGTCGTCCTCGAGGTCAAATCCGGCGAGGGCGGCGAAGAATCGGCGCTCTTCGCCGCGGACCTGGCCAGGATGTACATCCGCTACGCCGAACGGCACGGCTGGGCTGTGACGGTCTTGGACGAGACCTACTCGGATCTGGGTGGCTACAAAGACGCGACGCTGACCATCGCCAGCAAGGGCGACTCGGCCGACGGTGTGTGGTCGCGCCTGAAATTCGAAGGCGGTGTGCACCGCGTGCAGCGCGTTCCGGTCACCGAATCCCAAGGCCGCGTACACACTTCGGCGGCCGGCGTACTGGTCTATCCCGAACCCGAAGAAGTGGGTGAGGTGCAGATCGACGAGTCGGACTTGCGCATCGACGTCTACCGGTCGTCCGGGAAGGGCGGCCAGGGTGTGAACACCACCGACTCGGCGGTCCGAATCACGCACCTGCCCACCGGAATTGTCGTCACCTGTCAAAACGAGCGTTCGCAGCTGCAGAACAAGGCCCGCGCGATGCTGGTGCTGGCCGCTCGCCTGCAGGCGTTGGCGGAGGAGCAGGCGTCCGCCGACGCGTCGGCCGACCGGGCCAGCCAGATCCGCACCGTGGACCGCAGCGAACGAATCCGGACCTACAACTTTCCGGAGAACCGGGTGACCGATCATCGCATCGGTTACAAGGCACACAATCTCGATCAGCTTCTCGACGGCGACGTCGACGCACTCTTCGACGCTCTGAGCGCCGCCGACAAGCAGTCCCGGCTGCAGCAGGCATGACAACTCGACTGCGGTCCGCGATCGACTCCGCGACGACGCTGCTCGCAGACGCTGGAATCGATTCCGCGCGTTACGACGCCGAGGAATTGGCCGCGCACGTCGCCGGCACCGAGCGCGGCCGGCTGTCACTGCTCGGGGCGCCCGACGACGTGTTCTTCGACCACTACAACGCCGCGATCGCCGCGCGATCCCGCCGCGTCCCGCTGCAGCATCTCACCGGCACCGCTGCGTTCGGGCCATTGACGCTGTCCGTTGGTCCCGGGGTTTTCATCCCGCGCCCGGAAACCGAGGCGATGCTGGAATGGGCGGTCGCGCAGTCCCTTCCCGCCAAACCCGTCATCGTCGACGTCTGCACCGGCTCGGGTGCGCTGGCGCTCGCCCTGGCGCGGCATCGGCCCGACGCGCGGGTGATCGGCCTCGACGACTCCGATGCAGCGCTTGACTACGCGCGCAGAAACGCCGCGGGCACCACGGTGGACTTCGTGCGCGCCGACGTCACCCACTCCGGTGTGCTGACCGAGCTCGAGGGCCACGTCGATCTCGTGGTGTCCAACCCGCCCTACGTTCCGGATGGCGCCGAGCTCGAACCCGAAGTGACTGAACATGATCCGCCAAACGCCGTGTTCGGGGGCCCGGACGGGATGGCGGTGATTCCGGCCGTCGCCTGGCTCGCCGGACGCTTGTTGCGCCACGGCGGTCTGTTCGCTGTCGAGCACGACGACACCACATCTTCGATGACTACTGAAACAATCTGCGGGACAGGGCTTTTCGATGATGTCGTGGCCCGAACCGATTTGACCGGACGACCGCGATTCGTGACGGCCCGCAGGAAGGACGTCCGCTGATGAGCGACGTCATCGACTGCACGGACCCCGAACAACGTTCTCGTGGAATCGCATCGGCGGCCGCGGCCGTCAAAAACGGTGGGCTGGTGGTTCTTCCGACCGACACGGTCTATGGCGTGGGCGCTGACGCTTTCGACAGCGCGGCGGTGGCCGCGCTGCTGGCCGCCAAGGGCCGCGGCCGCGACATGCCGGTTCCGGTGCTGGTCGGCTCGTGGCACACGATCGACGGCCTGGCCCTCTCGGTTTCCAAGGCGATGCGGGATTTGATCCGCGCTTTCTGGCCCGGCGCGCTGAGTCTGGTGGTCCGGCAGGCGCCATCGGTGCAGTGGGATCTCGGCGACGCTCGTGGCACGGTCATGCTGCGCATGCCGTTGCACCCCGTCGCGATCGAATTGCTGCGCGAGGTCGGGCCGATGGCGGTATCGAGCGCCAACGTGTCCGGCCGGCCTCCGGCGGTGGACGCCGAGAACGCCCGCGAGCAGTTGGGCGACCTGGTCGACGTCTATCTCGATGCCGGTCCGTCGGCTCAGCAAGCCGCCTCGACGATCCTGGACTTGACCAGTCCCGAACCGCGCATCTTGCGAGCCGGCCCGGTCAGTGCCGCGGGTATTGCCGAGGTGCTCGGGCTGGATGCCGCGAGTTTGTCGGGCTGACCTGGCGGGCGGCTCAGTTCGATCTCAGGGCGGTGCATTACGGTTTTTCGGATGGTCAGCGGTGCCGACAACCTCGCCGGAGGTGTGCTCGCCCTGGCTGATCGTGGCGCGGGTGTTCCGTTGCGTGAGCTCGCGCTCGTCGGTCTGACCGCCGCGATCATCACCTACTTCGTGACCGGACCGGTGCGTGTAATGGCGACCCGATTCGGCGCGGTGGCCTATCCGCGCGAACGCGATGTGCACGTGATGCCCACCCCACGGATGGGCGGCCTGGCGATGTACATCGGGGTCGTCGCAGCGGTGTTCCTCGCATCGCAGCTTCCGGCCCTCACTCGCGGTTTCGTCTACTCCACGGGCATGCCCGCGGTGGTGTGGGCCGGCGGGCTGATCATGGGCATCGGCCTGATCGACGACCGCTGGGGGCTGGATGCGCTGACGAAGTTCGCCGGTCAGATCACCGCGGCCAGCGTCCTGGTGACGATGGGTGTCGCATGGAGCGTTCTCTACATCCCGTTGGGCGGGGTGGGGACCATCGTGCTTGACCAAGCGTCGTCGATCCTGCTCACGCTGGCGCTGACCGTGTCGATCGTCAACGCGATGAACTTCGTCGACGGTCTGGACGGGCTGGCCGCCGGGCTGGGGCTCATCACCGCGCTGGCGATCTGCATGTTCTCCGTCGGCCTGCTGCGCGACCACGGTGGTGACGTGCTGTTCTACCCGCCCGCGGTCATCTCGGTGGTGCTGGCCGGAGCCTGTCTGGGCTTTTTGCCGCACAACTTCCATCCGGCCAAGATCTTCATGGGCGATTCCGGTTCGATGCTGATCGGCTTGATGCTGGCCGCGGCGTCGACGACGGCCGCGGGGCCGATCTCGCAGAATGCCTACGGCGCCCGCGACGTGTTTGCTCTGCTGTCGCCATTCCTCTTGGTCGTGGCGGTGATGTTCGTGCCGATGCTCGACTTGCTGCTGGCGATCGTGCGGCGCACCCGGGCGGGCCGAAGCGCGTTCAGTCCCGACAAGATGCACCTGCATCACCGTCTGCTGCAGATCGGTCATTCCCACCGGCGCGTGGTACTGATCATCTACTTGTGGGTGGGCATCGTCGCTTTCGGCACCGCAAGCACGATCTTCTTCAATCCGCGCGACACCGCCGCAGTCATGTTGGGCGCGATTGCGATTGCGGTTTTCGCGACGCTGATCCCGCTGCTGCGACGCCGTGACGATGTCTACGACGAGGAGTAGTAGAGTCCGCGTCGATGTGGTACGGTGCTGGTAGAACCCGAATTAACCTCGCGGGTTGCCGGCCACCGGCAGACGGAGTCCGCTCCGATCCTGTCGACACACGACCGACAAAGGGGAGCAGTCCCTTGGGTGATGCGAGTGCGGTAAAAGCGCTTCGATACGCTCTACGGGCTACGCACGAGCAACCAAGCAACTCCCCCCGAACGAGGACTGAGGTGCTGCAGTGACTACACCAGCGCAAGACGCGCCGTTGGTGTTTCCCTCCGTTGCTTTCCGGCCGGTTCGGCTGTTCGTTACCTCTCTTGCGCTCACCGTCGTCGCGGTCGCAATCGCCGCCTGGCTCGGCAGTCCGAAGGTTGGCTTGTTCTTCGGCTTGGGACTCCTGCTGGGTTTGCTCAACGCCCTCGGCGTGCAGCGCTCGGTCGCTGCGATCACTGCGGATGCGCACCCGCTGAAAAAGAAAATGGCGCTGAATTCAGCGACGCGGTTGCTGGTCATCACGACGATCGGGTTGGCGATCGCATTCGTCTTCCGGCCCGCGGGGCTGGGCGTGGTGTTCGGGCTCGCGCTCTTCCAGGTGCTGCTGGTGCTGACGACCGCGCTGCCGGTCATGAAGAAGTTGCGTACCGGGACGGCCGACGCGCTTGAAGGGACAGGAAACAGCAATGACTGAGGCGTTTCTGGCCGAAGGCGCGATCGAGGTCGGTCATCACAAAACCGCCAACTGGTTCGGATTGACCGTCAACGTCGACACCGTGACCTCGTCCGCGATCGCTGCCGTCATCGTCATCGGGCTGGCATTCTTTCTTCGCGCCAAAGTCACCTCGACCGGTGTTCCGGGCGGTGTCCAGTTGTTCTTCGAGGCGATCACCGTCCAGATGCGCAACCAGATCGAGAGCGCGATCGGCATGCGCATTGCACCGTTCGTGTTACCGCTCGCCGTCACGCTTTTCGTCTACATCCTGATCTCGAACTGGTTATCGGTACTGCCGTTGCAATACTCCGATCACGGAAAAACCACCGAGCTGCTCTCGTCGGCGGCCGCGGATATCAACTACGTGCTCGCGCTGGCTCTCTTCGTGTTCATCTGCTACCACGTGGCGGGAATCTGGCGCCGCGGCATCATCGGACACCCGGTTGCGGTGGTCAAGGGGCACGTCGCCGTGCTTGCACCCATCAACGTGGTGGAAGAACTTGCCAAGCCGATCTCGTTGTCGCTCCGACTTTTCGGCAACATCTTCGCCGGCGGCATCCTGGTCTCGCTGATCGCGCTTTTCCCGCCCTACATCATGTGGGCGCCCAACGCGATCTGGAAGGCATTCGACCTTTTCGTCGGCGCGATCCAGGCGTTCATCTTCGCGCTGCTGACGATCTTGTACTTCAGTCAAGCGATGGAGCTGGAAGGGGAACACGAGTAGGACCGCAGGACAATCGCTGGCTCACAACAACACGACAGACTTGGTAGACCGCTACCAAATATCAAGGAGGATAAGCAATGTCAGACCCCAATCTCATTGGCCTTGGCGCCCTCATCGGCGGCGGGCTGATCATGGCAGGTGGCGCGATCGGCGCCGGTATCGGTGACGGTGTGGCCGGTAACGCGCTGATCTCCGGCATCGCCCGGCAGCCTGAGGCACAAGGCCGACTGTTCACACCGTTCTTCATCACGGTGGGTCTGGTCGAGGCCGCCTACTTCATCAACCTGGCCTTCATGGCGCTGTTCGTCTTCGCCACCCCAATTTCGCCAAAGTAGTCCGCAACGATGGGTGACATGAGCGCTGTGGTCGTGGCTGCCAGCCAGGCCGAGGGAGGCGGCAGTAACTTCCTCGTTCCCAACGGCACCTTCTTCGTTGTGCTGATCATCTTCCTGATCGTGCTCGGCGTGATCGGCGCCTTTGTGGTTCCGCCGATCTCGAAGGTGCTCAAAGAGCGCGACAACATGGTCACCAAGACGGCTGCTGACAACAAGAAATCGGCCGAGCAGTTCGCCGCTGCGCAAGAAGATTACGAGTCGGCGATGTCCGCCGCCCGGGTCAAGGCATCGGCGGCTCGCGACGAGGCTCGGGCAGAGGGCCGCAAGGTCCTCGAGGAACAGCGTCACCGTGTCGAGGAGCAGGTTTCCGCGACACTGCAAGACGCTGCCGAGCAACTCAAGCGGGAGGGCGACGCCGTGGCTGCGGAACTTCGTGCGCGGGTGGACACCATCTCCACCACGTTGGCGAGCCGCATCCTCGGCGTCGAGATCTCCACCTCGGTCACGGCGAGCGGTTCGGGGCGGTAGCAAGACATGTCAACATTCATCGGGCAGCTCATCGGGTTCGCCGTCATCGTGTGGCTGATCGTGCGCTTTGTCGTGCCGCCGGTCCGCAAGATGATGGAGGACCAGCAAAACGCCGTACGCCAGCAACTGGCGGACTCCGCGGCTGCCGCTGATCGACTCGCGGAAGCCAGTCGCGCGCACGAGAAGGCAAAGGAAGACGCTAAGGCGGAGGCCAAGCGGATTATCGAAGAAGCGCAATCCGACGCCAAACGCATCGGTGAGCAGTTGCACGCCCAGGCCGACTCCGAAGTCGAGCGGATCAAGGTGCAAGGCGCCAAGCAAGTCGAGCTGTTGCGTGCGCAACTGATTCGGCAGCTGCGTCAGGACATTGGTGCCGAATCCGTCCGACGGGCAGGCGAATTGGTGCGCGGCTACGCCGCCGAACCGGGCCAGCAGTCCGCGACCGTCGACCGTTTCCTGAACAACCTCGACGAGATGGCCCCCTCTGAGGCCGAGATCCACTATCCCGTGCTGGGAAGTTTGCGATCGTCAAGCCAGCGCGCGCTGACGGACCTGATGGACCGGTTAGTCGAGATTGCCAAAGGCCTCGATGACTCGGCGCTCACCACGCTCGCCGAAGAGCTGGTCGAGGTCGCGCATCTACTCAGCCGCGAGGTGGTCATCACCCGGTATCTCGCAACCCGGGCTGAAGACAGTACGCCCAGGGTCCGGCTGATCGAGCGACTGCTCTCCGGCAAGGTGGGGGATCCAACGCTCGACGTACTCCGCACCGCTGTGTCGGAGCGTTGGTCCGACACCCCCGACCTGATCGTTGCCGTCGAACACATTGCGCGCCAGGCATTTCTGGTCCGAGCAGAGCGTGCCGGCCAGATCGACGAAGTGGCAGATCAGCTGTTTTGGTTCAGCCGCGTTCTCGACAGCGAGCCACGGCTGGCCAGTCTCCTGGGCGACACCGTCGTGCCCGCCGAAGACCGGGTTCAGCTGCTCCGCAACGTACTCGGGCACGCCGGCCAGAGCGTTAACCCCATCACCGCCGAGTTGCTGGCGCAGACCGTCGACATTCTGCGTGGCGAACCGGCCGAGACCGCGATGCTTCGCCTAGCCGGGGTAGCAGTCGCCCGCCACGGCGAGATCGTCGCGCATGTCAGCGCGGCCGCCGAACTCAGCGAGGCTCAGAGTACCCGTCTTACCGAACTGCTGAGCCGGGTTTATGGCCGCCCAGTGAAGGCGCAGATGCATATCAACCCCGAACTGCTCGGCGGCCTGGCCATTTCGGTCGGCGACGAGGTGATTGATGGGACGCTGTCGTCTCGGCTCGCCAGAGCGAGCGCCCAGCTACCAGACTGAAACATAACCCGAGTCACCAAATTAACAAGCAGGAAGACGAAAAGCCATGGCAGAGTTGACAATCTCCGCTGACGATATCCAGGGTGCGATCGAGGAATACGTCGAGTCCTTTCACTCCGACACTGCGCGTGAGGAGGTGGGCCTCGTTGTCGACGCCGGAGACGGCATCGCACACGTGCAGGGCCTGCCGTCGGTGATGACCCAGGAGCTGCTCGAGTTCTCCGGCGGCGTTCTCGGTGTCGCGCTGAACCTCGACGAACACACCGTCGGCGCGGTGATCCTGGGTGACTACGAGAAGCTCGAAGAAGGCCAGCAGGTCAAGCGGACCGGCGAGGTTCTCTCGGTCCCGGTCGGCGATGAGTTCCTCGGCCGCGTGATCAACCCACTGGGTGAGCCGATCGACGGCCAGGGCGACATCAAGGCAGAAACGCGCCGCGCCTTGGAGATTCAGGCCCCGTCGGTGGTGCAGCGGCAGAGCGTCTCCGAGCCGCTGCAGACTGGCATCAAGGCCATCGACGCGATGACGCCGATCGGTCGTGGCCAGCGTCAGCTGATCATCGGTGACCGCAAGACCGGCAAGACCGCGGTCTGCGTCGACACCATCTTGAACCAACGTAAGAACTGGGAGACTGGCGACGAGAAGAAACAGGTCCGCTGCGTCTACGTGGCCATCGGTCAGAAGGGCACCACGATCGCGTCGGTGCGGCGTGCGCTCGACGAGGGCGGCGCGATGGACTACACGACCATCGTCGCGGCGCCGGCGTCCGACTCTGCCGGGTTCAAATGGCTTGCGCCATACACCGGTTCGGCGATCGCCCAGCACTGGATGTACAACGGCAAGCACGTGCTGATCGTCTTCGACGACTTGAGCAAGCAGGCCGAGGCCTACCGCGCCATCTCGCTGCTGCTGCGTCGTCCGCCCG
>NZ_DASXHW010000100.1:0-7010 GCF_036488105.1 Mycobacterium sp.
CTTGTGGAGTTGTGCCTCTCCGGTAGGGGCGGCTCGGTTTCCCCTGGTAGTGCTTGAACGCAGCCCAGAAAACCGCTCGGAACAGAAATTGGCTCGGCATCGGTTGACTCGGCGTCACCCGAATTCCGCTCTGCGGCAGCCTGTTTCTCGGCTGCGATTGCGTCAGCAGGCTTGTTGCGAATGATCAATTTGGTGAAGGCTTCGACGTACTCCTGCGCGGCTCCCGTCAAGGTGAATCCCGCAGTGGCAAGGTCGGCAACCATTCTGCGGGAGCTAAACGGTGTGAGCGGGTCGGCCAGCCACACCCCAAGGTCGTCGTAGTGATCTTGATCGAGATTACCCGCTTCGGGTGCGAATTCCGGGATGCCGTCGAGAATCAGTGCGACGTTCGTGGCGTTACCGTACTGCCGCCCCGGCTGCGGTACCACGTCGAGGATTCCGTCGTGGATGTGGTTACGCAGGAGTCGTCTTCTCGTTGATCGGTGGGCGGATGTAGCGCATGAACCGTTTGTTGGGACGTCCCTCGGGGACAGGTATCGAGAACATCTACCACGATGCAATAGCAGCCGTACCCGCAGGGCGCGCCGCGCCGGTAAAGCCGTAGCGGGCGGCAGCGGCAGTATCTTTTAATCGTGATACCGCTGCCGCGGCCCTTGCTGTTAACCGGCGCGATGCTGCTTGGCGTCGCAACCGGGCTGCTGGGCGGCACGGCGGCGCTGACCGTGGAGCACGCGCGCATGCGCCCCGACGTCGCCATTGCACTGGTGGTCGGATTCCCCAGCGCCGTCGGGCTGCTGGTGGTCCTGCTGGCCCGGCGCCGGTGGCTGACCGCGCTGGGTGCGTTCATCGTGGCCGTGGCGCCTGGATGGTTCGGCGTGCTCGCCTTGGTCGAGGTCGTGACCCGTGGCTGACGACGAACGCGTAGAGACCGAGTCGCTGCCGCTGACCGAGCCGTACAAACCGGCCTTCGACACCGGCATCCACCAGAAAGTCGAGCCCGAACTCATCGAGCCCCAGCCGCCGGCTCGGCGGCGTCGATGGTGGCACCGGCGGTCGGACGCCGCAGAGCAGCCGGATCAGCCGGTCGGCGGACTCATCCCGGCGGCCTACACCGACGCACCGCCGTCGGAGTCGATTCCCACGTCGTCGATTGCGGTGCCCGACCGGTACCAGTTCGTGAGGTGGTGGCACTTCGTGCTGATACTGCTGGCGGTCTGGATTCCCGCCGGGGCGATCGGCGCGGGCCTGTTCTATTGGTGGAGCCACGACGCCTCTAAGCACAAGACCACAGTGGTTTTCGTCGTCCTGGCCTATGTCGTGGTGAGTACGGTCGCGGGTCTGATACTGGCCATGGTGGCCGACCGGCCGCTGGTGTCGGCGCTGGCCATCGCGATGATCTCGGCGGTGTTCGCCTCGGTCGTCGCCGCAGCCCCGGTGTACGGCAAGTTCTACTGCCAACACAGCCAGCGACATTGCGCCGCAGGCGTCCTGCCGTACTGAGCACCCGAACTAAGGCTGTGCAAGGCTGGCGAGGTGAGCGACACCTCGGCCTCGTCGACGCCGGCTGATCGCAACCTCACCTCAATCGCCACCTTGATCGAAGACCCCGCGCGGTCGGCCATGCTGGCCGCGCTGGCCGGCGGGCGGGCGCTGCCGGCCGGGGAACTGGCGCGGCGAGCCGGCGTGCAACTACGCGACCGGTTGCTGGCCGTCGGGGCCATCCGCCACCTCGACGACCGCGACCACGAGCTCACCGACCGCGGGCAACACCTGGTCGAACGGCTGGATATCGACCTGGCCGCACTGCGGGCCAGTCGGCGGGTGTTCGCCCGCTCGTGCGTCGACTGGACCGACCGCCGCATCCACCTGGCCGGGGCGCTTCCCGCCGCCATCACCAGCGTGTTCCTCACCCGCGGCTGGCTCAGTGACGCGCCCGGGCGCAGCCTGCAAGTCGGCAGTGGTTATGACGACAAGATCGATGAATGGCTGGCCACCTGATGCCCAGAGTGAGGCCGTTAGGGTAGGTGCCGTGACCCACTATGACGTTGTCGTCCTCGGAGCCGGACCCGGTGGATACGTCGCGGCCATCCGCGCCGCGCAGCTGGGACTGAATACCGCCGTCGTCGAACCGAAATACTGGGGCGGAGTCTGCCTCAACGTCGGCTGCATCCCGTCCAAGGCGCTGCTGCGCAATGCCGAACTCGCACACATCTTCAACAAGGAAGCCCAGACCTTCGGCATCAGCGGCGAGGTGACGTTCGACTACGGCGCAGCCTTCGACAGGAGCCGCAAGGTCGCCGACGGCCGGGTGGCCGGTGTGCATTTCTTGATGAAGAAGAACAAGATCACCGAGATCCACGGCTACGGCAGATTTACCGACGCCCACACGCTGGCCGTCGAACTCAACGAGGGCGGCACCGAAACCGTCACCTTCGACAATGTCATCATCGCCACCGGCAGCAGCACCCGTCTGGTTCCAGGTACCTCGTTGTCGAAAAATGTTGTCACGTATGAAGAATTGATCCTGTCCCGAGAGCTGCCCGAGTCGATCATCATCGCCGGCGCCGGGGCCATCGGTATTGAGTTCGGCTATGTGCTGAAGAACTACGGCGTCGACGTGACCATCGTCGAGTTCCTGCCCCGCGCGCTGCCGAACGAGGACAGCGATGTCTCCCGGGAAATCGAGAAGCAGTTCAAGAAGCTCGGCGTCAAGATCCTCACCGGCACCAAGGTCGAATCGATCGCCGACGACGGCTCGCTGGTCACGGTGACCGTCAGCAAAGACGGCAAGACCGAGGAGCTCAAGGCTGCGAAAGTCTTGCAGGCCATCGGGTTTGCGCCCAACGTCGACGGCTTCGGACTCGAGAAGGCCGGCGTCGCGCTGACCGATCGCAAGGCGATCGGGATCACCGACTACATGCTCACCAACGTCGACCACGTTTACGCCATCGGCGATGTCACCGGGTTGCTGCAATTGGCCCACGTCGCCGAGGCGCAGGGCGTGGTGGCAGCCGAAACCATTGGCGGTGCAGAGACTTTGGCTCTCGGCGACTACCGGATGTTGCCGCGCGCGACGTTCTGTCAGCCGAACGTGGCCAGCTTCGGACTCACCGAGCAGCAGGCCCGCGACGAGGGCTATGACGTTGTGGTGGCCAAGTTCCCGTTCACCGCCAACGCCAAAGCGCACGGCGTCGGCGACCCGAGCGGCTTCGTAAAGCTGGTCGCCGACGCCAAGCACCTCGAACTGCTGGGTGGGCACCTGGTCGGCCACGACGTGGCCGAGCTGCTGCCCGAGCTGACGTTGGCGCAGAAGTGGGACCTGACCGCAAACGAATTGGCGCGCAACGTCCATACCCACCCGACGATGTCGGAGGCGATGCAGGAATGCTTCCACGGCCTGACCGGCCACATGATCAACTTCTGATGCCGATGAGTGCGGCTATCGCCGCCCGACGCCGACGGCTAGCATAGCGGGGTGGCCAGGTCGAAAGCGGTGCGAGCGGAATCGGTTTGGGCCGCGCTCGGCGGCGTGCTGGCCGGTTATGTGCTGTGGCTGGTGGCCATCTCGATCGGAGACGCCTTGGCGACGGCCGGTGTGTGGGGCCCGATCGTGTTGATCGTCTCGGTGGTGTTCGCGGTGGGTACGACGTTGTGGGGACGCCGGCTGCGGCGCAGCGGGAACCTCACGCTGGCGTCGTTCGCGCTCGCATCGCCGGTGCTTGCGGTTCTACTGTCGTTGCTCGTGGTGGCCGACAGCTACTTGTGAGCACCCGGGTTGTCCAGCGGGATCTCCAGGGCTGACATGGTCGCTGCCAGACAGTCGTATTGCCCTGCCAGCAAACAGAATTCGATGAGCTGACGCCGGTCGAGGTGATGGGACAGCTGCTGCCACACCTCGGTGCTGATCGAGCGGTTGAGGATGAACTCGTCGGTGGCACGAAGCAGCGTCTGCTGCCGGTCGGTGAGCGCGCCGGCGCCGTCGGTGGCGTTCGGCCAGGCGAAGATCAGCTGCTGCGTCTGGTCGTCGAGTCCGCGACGGCGTCCCATCCAGCGGTGGTGCTGCAGCTCGTACTCCGAATCGCGCAGGTGGGCGACGCGCAGGATGACCAGCTCGGTGTCGACGAGCGGCAACCGGCCCCGTAGCAACACGGCGGAATACGGCATCATCGACAGGAACAGCCGCTTGTGCTGACCCAGCGTGGCGAACAAGTGCATCTTGGGTGCGCGTACGGTGCGGGCCGCCGACTTCGCCAAAACCCAGTTGATCGGCCCGAGTTCGCGGAAGCCGCCGGCCGGGATGCGACCGATCTGGTCCGTCATGCGTGCTTCACCATGTACGGCGACACGGTGCTGCGGTGCTCGTCGAGATCGAGTGCCCGGCCCAGCGCGGGGAACGCCCGCTGCGGGCAGTTGTCGCGCTCGCAGACCCGGCAGCCCGCGCCGATCGGTGTGGCGATGTCGCCGGACAAGTCCAGTCCTTCCGAGTAGACGAGCCGGTGGGCATGCCGGAGTTCGCAGCCCAGCCCGATCGCGAAGGTTTTACCGGGCTGACCATACCGTGATGCGCGCCGCTCGATAGTGCGGGCCACCCACATGTAACTGCGTCCGTCGGGCATCTGAGCGATCTGGACCAAGATCTTGCCCGGGTTGGCGAACGTCTCGTAGACGTTCCACAGCGGGCAGGTGCCGCCTGCCGACGAGAAGTGAAAACCCGTGGCGGACTGGCGTTTCGACATGTTGCCGGCGCGGTCGACGCGCACGAACGACAGGGGCACGCCGCGCATCGACGGCCGCTGCAGGGTGGACAGCCGGTGGGCGATGGTCTCATAGCTCACCGCGTAGAACGCCGACAGCCGCTCGACGTCATAGCGGAAGTTCTCCGCGATTTCGTGGAATTGCCGGTACGGCAACACCGTCGCGGCGGCGAAGTAATTGGCCAGCCCGAGTCGGGCCAGCTTGCGGGACTCGTCGCTGGTGAAGCCGCCCTCATCGACCAGACCGTCGATGAGCGCCCCGTACTCCAGGTAGGCCAACTCCGCGGCGAGCTTGAACGCGTACTGGCCCGACGGCAGGTGTCCGCCGATTTCCAGCGTCCGCGTCTCCGGGTCGAAGCGGTGAAGGACGTTGTCGCCCAGATCGATTCGCTTGATGCGGACATCGTGCACCGACGTCAGCCGGTCGGACAGGTCGCGAACCAGATCGGCGCGGTGCATGCGCATCCGCACCGTGAGCTCCTCGGCTGCCGTGTCCAGCTCGTGCAGGTAGTTCTGCCGCTCGTAGAAGTAGTCGCGCACCTCTTCGTGCGGCATGGTGATCGACCCGCTGCCGCTCCCATCGGAGAAGCGGTCCTCGGTAGCGGCCGCCAGCTGTGTGGTCGTGAGCCGGTACCGCCGATGCAGATTGACCAGAGCCCGCGCCAACGTCGGGTGCGCGCTCACGACGTCGGCTAGCTCCGACTGGTCCACGTCGACACCGAGGTCGTGGTCGAGCGTGACCTCGCGTAGCTCGGCAAGCAGCCGGGTGTCGTCCTGGGAGGCGAAGAACGTTGCATCGACGCCGAACACCTCCGTGATCCGCAGTAGCACGGCGACCGTCAGTGGCCGCACGTCGTGCTCGATCTGGTTGAGATAGCTGGGTGAGATGTTCAGCATCTGCGCTAGCGCCGCCTGGCTGAATCCGCGCTCGCCGCGCAGCTGCCGGACACGCGAGCCAACGAAAGTTTTGGCCATCGGACCAGCGTACCTGCGTTGCGAAGACTCAGTTAGCAAAATTTGCACGACGGTCTGGGTTAGCGCCTCGTGGTCGTCGTTTGGCATCATCCATGAGCGGGGGAGGTTTTAGCCGGGCCACGCGGTGTCACGCGTGGGGTCCGGCGGGAGGAGTAGCGAAGCCGTGAGTTTGGACAAAATGATGATGCCGGTGCTCGACGGGCATCCCGACGTCTTCGACCGGGAATGGCCGCTACGTGTCGCCGACATCGACCGCGAAGGCCGGCTTCGCCTCGATGCTGCAGCTCGCCACATCGTGGATATCGGCCAGGATCAGTTGCGTGAGATGGGGTTCGAGGAAACCCATCCGCTCTGGATTGTCCGCCGCACGATGATCGACCTGATCCGCCCGGTGGAGTTCAACGACATGTTGCGGATGCGCCGCTGGTGTTCGGGTACCTCGAACCGGTGGTGTGAGATGCGGGTCCGCATCGACGGTCGCAAGGGCGGTTTGTTGGAATCCGAGGCGTTTTGGATCAACTTCAACCGGGACACCCAGACGCCCGCACGCATCGCCGACGACTTTCTGGACGGCCTTCGGAAGACCACCGACGTCAACCGGCTGCGGTGGAAGGCGTATCTGAAGGCCGGCCGTCGCGAGGACGCCGCGGAGATCCACGAGTTTCCGGTTCGATTCACCGACATCGACTTCTTCGACCACATGAACAACTCCGTGTACTGGAGTGTCGTCGAGGACTACCTCGCGTCGTACCCGGAACTGCTGAAGGCGCCGCTGCGGGTGACCGTCGAGCACGACGCCGCGGTGGCGCTGGGGGACAAGTTGGAGATCATCTCGCACGTCTACCCGCCCGGGTCGACCGATCGCTTCGGCGAAAACCTGGCCGATCGCACTGTTAGAACGCTCACATATGCCGTCGGCGACGAAGTCAAAGCGCTAGCCGCGATCTTCCCGCTTTAACCGTACGAGCGTTATGCAAACGCCGGTCCTGACCTGCGGATTTAAGTTACCGGCTGGTAGAAACTGAACCGTTTCAGTTCACGCCCATCTTCGCAAACTTTGCAAAAAGCGGCTGATCCCTAGCCAAAATTGGCATGAAAATGGGTGGACCAGCGCTGCTGACCTGTGCCATCTTCGTGTTAGCAAATCAGCACGATGCTGGGGGCCTTAGCAAGCCTGGAAATTCAGGGTCCTCAGATCACAAACCTTTTGAGGAGCAGTGCTATGTCGAGCGTTGGCACGCCGAAGAGCCCCGAGCAGATCCAGCAGGACTGGGACACCAA
>NZ_DASXHW010000134.1:0-4080 GCF_036488105.1 Mycobacterium sp.
GCAGAAGTTCAGCATCTCCTGGGTCTCGGCGATGCCGCCGATGTTCGACCCGGACAGGCTGCGACGCGCCAGCGCCAGCGGGAACGCCGGCACCTCCATCGGATGTTCGGGGATACCCAGCTCGACGAGACTGCCGTCGACGTCGAGCAGGTTCAGGTAGTCGCCGAGGTTCAGGTTCGCCGACACGGTGTTCAGGATGAGGTCGAAGCTGCCGCGCAATGTCTTGAAGGTCTCGCGGTCGGCCGTGGCGTAGTAGTGGCTGGCGCCGAGGCGCAGTCCGTCTTCTATCTTCTTCAGCGACTGCGACAGCACCGTCACCTCGGCGCCCATCGCGGCGCCGAGCTTGACGCCCATGTGCCCGAGGCCGCCCAGGCCGATGATCGCCAGCCGGGTATTCGGTCCCGCCTTCCAGTGCCGCAACGGTGAAAAGAGCGTGATGCCGGCACACAGCAGCGGGGCCGCGGCGTCCAGTGGCAGGGATTCGGGGATGTGAAGGACGAAGTTCTCGTTGACGACGACCGCTTGGCTGTAACCGCCCTGGGTCACCGTGCCGTCTTTGTCGATGGCGTTGTAAGTGAACGTCGCACCGTTCTTGCAGTACTGCTCGAGCCCGGCGCTACAGCTGCTGCAGTGGCGGCAGGAGTTCACCATGCAACCCACGCCGACATGGTCGCCGACCTTGTGCTTGGTGACTTGCGCGCCGACAGCGGTGACCACGCCGGCGATCTCGTGGCCGGGCACGATCGGGTAGTTGGGAACTCCCCACTCCGCTTTGACGGTGTGGATGTCGGAGTGGCAGATGCCGGCGAACTTAATGTCGATGGCGACGTCGTGCGGGCCGGGCTCGCGGCGCTCGATCGTGGTCTTGGTCAGGTGCCCGGTCTTATCGGAGGCGGCATACGCGGAAACGGTGCTCATCAGCAATCCTCTTGGGTGCGCGTGGTTTCGTATCGAATTCGATTGAACGCCATCCAGATTAGCATAGACAAGCTATGCATTTTGCCGGGTGCGTCCGATCTCACACCGCAGGCCAGATGTCAGATGCATCGCTGCCCCGTGCGCCCGCGGCCCAGGTCAGAACGAGTTGGTCAAATAGAATTCGAGCGACTGCAGCACGCTCTCGATCAGCCCGCTGTTGGCGGCCCCGTGCTCAAATACCGCACTGAGCCACGCCTCGGCGTTGTTGATGTTGTCGGAGATGTCGACGTTGGTGATCAAGTGGTCGATCGACGTGGTCGCGTTAGCGACTTCCTCCGGCGTCAACCCCAGGTACTCCACGTGCTGGACGAACAGGCCCTCGATGTCTCCCAGCAGGCCTCCGGATTCGAAGTCCTGCTGGAACTGGGCGACGCCATCGCCGTCCAGTGTGTAGATGGTCGTCGGATATATGTCATCCGGCGTCACGTTTCCGAGTACACCGTTAATGCCGATATCGGTGAGAAGGGTGTTGGTCAGACTCGAGCCGAGTACCGAGTCCATGTCCGCGACGATGTTCGGCCATACGCCGGTGTCCGTAAGGGACGGGTCGCCGATGAACACGAAGTGCAGGTCTTGGCTCGGGATCCCGTCGGCTTCGAGGCGGCTCATGGCGATCGACTCGGCGGTGGCGCTTTGCGAGTATCCGAAGATGGTCAGCGGGTGATCGGCGTTGAAAGCGTTTGGGTCCGCAGTGAATTCGTTCTTCACCGCGAGAACGACGTCGTCTGCGGCCGTGAGGCTACTCGGGCCCTGTTGAATCAATTCGGGTGTCGTCAGCACCTGCAACGGCGCGGCGCACGGGTCGGTCCCGACCATGTCGCAGACCGTCGAGGAGGTCGCGCCACCATCGAAACCCAGTGGGTTCAAAAACAGATTCTCCGCGGCCTGCGCAAAGGCGGTCGACGGCGTTGGCTCGGTGGTTCCGCCGAGGATGATCGCCGTGTCACTCCCAGATAGCGGGCCGAGCAGAGCGTCGTCGGCGTGGGCGGCTGGATTGCTCAGTACGCCGGCGACGCCAACGAACAGGCCAACCGCGGCGACCTTCTGGTATCCGTTCACCGCTGCGCTCCTTCGCTCTCACCGGTGCGCCCGCACGGGGATCGCCGTCTGCGCATCTTCTTAGCGGAAGTTAATCTTCATTTCAGGAATTCCAGCGGATCGGGTGTGTTTCCCGCCGCTAGTTGACCGGCGCGTTGATCCAGCGCAGGTCGTCGATGATGCCGCGAGCGGCGATTACGCCCTCCCCGGACTGCCATATCTCGTTGTTGACCACGAACACCCGGTTGTCGCGGGTGGCCGCGAGCCTGCGCCACGAGTCGCTGTCGAAGATGGTGGGCGCGCGGTCTTTGGCGGCCGGCGAGTCGAAGGATACGTACACGACGTCCGCGTCGGCCTTGGAGAAGTCCACGTTGTTCGCCAGGTCGGCGTCGGTGCTGCCCACCTCGATGTAGGGCTTGTCAGTAAACCGTTGCGCCGCAGGGCGATCCACGCCGATTGTGGTTAACACGCTGGCCGGGAAGTTGTCGGTTCCGTAGATCCGGACGGCGTTCTCGGTGAACTGCACTACGGATGCCTGGTAATGGCCGGCATCGTGCGCGGCACCGTCGTCGTGTGCCTTCGCGGTGAAGTGGTCGATCACCTCGCCCGCGGCGTCGGCTCGCGCGGTCGCCTCGCCGACCCCACGGAGGTTGTTCTGCCATGCCGCGCCGGGCGACCCGGTAAACACCGTCGGCGCGATCGCGGCCAGTGCCGAATACAGCTTCGGCGTCAGGGCCTGCGAGCCGAGGATCAGGTCGGGCTTGGCGGCCTTGATCGCGGCCACGTCAGGGCTGCTGCGGGTGCCGACGCCGGGCAGCTTGTGCACGACCGTGCCCAGATACGACGGCTGATCCGACGACCCGTCCGGCAGCGCGGCCCCGACGATCCGCGACTGCAGGCCCAGTGCGCACAAGGCGTCGAGCTGGTCGCCGGAGAGCACGACGATGCGCTGCGGATCGTCGGGAACCTCCGCGGTGTCCGGCTCGACCCCGGCCGCGTTGTGGGCGGTCCGCGTCGGCGGCCCGGCATCGGCGCCGGCCGGTTCCGGCGCACACGACTCGTCTGGCCGGCGCTGGTTGCCCAGCACGCCCGCCCCGGCGATCTGGGTCGTACTGGTGATCACCGACGCCGACGGCGCTCGGCTTCCGTCGGATGATCCGGAGGTGCAGCCGGTGCCTACGGCGGCCGAAATCGCTGCCGCGGCGGCCGCGGCCAATGCGGGTCGCATACCCCTGAGCAGCACGGTCCGACGTTAACATCTGGCCAGCTAAAGCCGACTCCGCCGGCACCGACGGCACCCGGTAAATGTGTTCACCGGGTTATTACGACAGTTTGTAGGACCTGTCCGTCGCCGCGCCCACTCGAACGCTAGACTCAAAAGCCACTGATCCCAGTTGCCCTGCTCGACGTTTGGAGGAGCTCTTGACTGCCGAAGCGCCCCCGCTGGGAGAACTCGAGGCTAGTCGTCCCTACCCGCCGCGAACAGGCCCTAAAGGCAACCTGATCTACCGGCTGATCACCACCACCGATCACAAGCTGATCGGGATCATGTACGTGGTCACCTGCTTCATCTTCTTCTTCATCGGCGGGCTGCTCGCGCTGCTGATGCGCACCGAACTGGCCGCGCCCGGACTGCAGTTCCTGTCCAACGAGCAGTTCAACCAGCTGTTCACCATGCACGGCACGATCATGCTGCTGTTCTATGCGACGCCGATCGTGTTCGGCTTCGCCAACCTGGTGCTGCCGTTGCAGATCGGGGCGCCAGACGTGGCGTTCCCGCGCCTCAACGCTTTCTCGTTCTGGCTGTTCTTGTTCGGCGCGACGATCGGCATGGCCGGCTTCATCACGCCCGGCGGCGCCGCCGACTTCGGCTGGACCGCCTACACGCCGCTGACCGACGCCATCCACTCACCGGGCGCCGGCGCCGACCTGTGGATCATGGGCCTGATCGTCGCCGGTCTGGGCACCATCCTGGGCGGGGTCAACATGATCACCACGGTCGTGTGTATGCGGGCGCCGGGTATGACGATGTTCCGGATGCCGATCTTCACCTGGAACATCCTG
>NZ_DASXHW010000180.1:0-2765 GCF_036488105.1 Mycobacterium sp.
CAGGCCAACAGGCGCCTCTCACAGACGCGGCGGTTCTGTCAGGGTCCGGTGTTTGACTCGGCGACCGGAGGTGGTCGCGGTGTCGTTCGTGCATGGTCACCCGCGCGCCGCGGGCTGGGTGGTCGCTCATGTGCGCCGGCCCAACCTTCCCGAGGCTGGGCAGTTGCCGTTGCTTCCCGCGACCCCCCGATCCCCAACGGCATCCAGGTCATCGAGCGCCAGCTCGCGCCGCTTCGGCGACCAGGGAATAGGACTGCAGGCGGTCGGTGTGAGCGGGAATCCGTGTGGTCACGATGAGCTCGTTCGCGCCCGTGTGATCGACCAGGATCTGTAATCGTTCGCGGACCGTGTGTCAACGGTCATTGGGAACTCCGGGTGGGCGGACATTTGATCTCCGGGCTGGCGGACAGCGGATCTCCGGGTAGGCGGACGTGAGTTTTCCGGGTGTGGGTTAGTTCAAGGGGATCACTCCCTTGCCTGCGAGGGCTTCGGCGAGACGGTGCGAGTCGCCGGTGGTTGCGATCAGATGTGCATGGTGGAGCAGGCGGTCGACGGTGGCGGTGGCCAGGGTTTTCGGCATGATCGAGTCGAATCCGCTGGGGTGGATATTGCTGGTCACCGCGATCGAGCGCCGCTCGTAGGCGGCATCGATGATCCGGTAGAACGCCTCGGCGGCGTCTTGGCCGGCGGGCAACATCCCGATGTCGTCGACCACGATCAAATCGCAGCCGCAGATCCGTGACACCGTCCGTGCGACCGTGCCGTCGACCTTGGCCTTGCCGACCGCCGCGGTCAGAGATTCCAAGGTGAACCAGGCGACCCGCAGGTCGGCCTCGATCGCGGCGTGCGCCAACGCCTCAACGAAGTGCGACTTCCCGGTGCCCGATGGGCCGGCGACCGCAAGATTCTCCTGCCGACCGATCCACTCGAGGGTGACCAGCGCGTTCTGGGTGGGCTCGGGGATCGAGGACTCCTCGGGCCGCCAGGAGGAGAACGTCTTCCCGGTAGGGAAGTTCGCGTTCTTGCGCCGTAACCGACGCGTCGCCGAGTCGCGGCCGGTGACTTCCTCGATCAGCAGGACACGCAGCACCTCAGCGGGGTCCCAACGTTGCGCCCGTGCGGTTGCCAGGATGTCGGGCGCGGCTTTGCGCAGGTAAGGCAGCCGCATCCGACGCGTGATCTTGTCCAACTCATCGGGCAGCGCCGGCGCTTGCGGGTGGCTCACGACCATGAGTCCACCGCCTCGATGCGCTGCTGCAGCCGGGCGGCGAGGGTGCCCACCCAGGCCGCGACCTCGAACGCGTCACTCTGCCCACCCGAGCAGGCCCGAGCGCACGCCTCGGTCGGCCCAGGGTCGCCGCCGGCCAGCCACTGCTCGAGCAGATCCAGAACGGTGGTGGTCTGCTCGAGGGTGGTGCGGTCGATCAGTACCCAGGGCGAGGGCGGCAGGCCCGGCAACGACGCGGGCTGGGTCGGGTCGGGGGTGTTCATGCGCCGAACCTGTCCCACGACCCGGTGCCGGGCTGCGCGGAGTGCGCCTCGTCGACGTGCACGACGTCATCGGGTGGCCCGGCGGCGCCGAGGTGATCCAGGATCGAGACCAGGTCGTCCTCGGCGAACCGGCCCGCGATCGCGGCCAGCCCGAGGGCCTCATCGACCCGGTCGCCACCCAGGACCGCGCCCAGCGCGACCGCCCGGGCCATCTTGGCCCGGATCCGCGCCACCCCGGTCGCGGCGGCCTCGATCAGCCACCGGCGTGCCCCCTCGCCCAGGTCCAAGAACGCGACCTCTTCCGGGGTGCGGGCACGCACCTTGGGAACCCGCGGCAGATTCCCGCCTGGGTGGTGCGGGTAGTGCGCATCGACGATGCGCGGATGCCCCGGGGTGGATAGCTCGTGACGGGCGATCTCGCTGATCCCCACCGCGGTGGACCCGGTGATGGCCAATTCCTCGCCCACCACCCGGCACCACACCTTCTGGCCCTGGTGCCCGTCCGGGGTGGAATAACGCACTGAGCCCCACCGGATCGTCTGATCATCATCAACCAGCCGTTCCTCGCCCAGCGCGATCGCATGCGGCGCGCCCGGCAGAACATGCAGGTGCTGGCGCTCGATGCGCAACCGCTCAACAGGAGCGGCCCCGGTCTCCCGGTGCGGGCGGGCGTTGACCCGCTCGCACCACTCGAAGCACGCGTCGGCGAGCTCGGCGAACGAGGCGTAGGCGGGCAGCAGGTTCGCCGTGGTCGGGACCAGATCCGCTTTGGCGATCTTCACCGTGTGCTCAGCGCCGCCTTTCGACTCCGGATCGAAGGGCTCACACGTTTCCACCTTGCAGCCGTAATGGCGGCCCGCGGCGACGATGTCAGGATGGCGCACCGGCACGCCGGCGACCCGGTCGATCGTCACCGTCTTCGGGTTATCAGTCAGTAAATAGGTGGGCGCCCCACCGATCCGCCGCAGCGTGGCATCCACACACCCCACCACGGTGCCCAGCGTCTGGTCCCAGGCCGGGAGCACCACCCGAAACCGTGACCAGGACAGCCACGCGCAGAACAGCTGCGTGCGCCTGCCACCGACACGGGGACCTTCGCCCCAGTCGTGCTGCAACCACATCCCCGGCTCAGCCACCCATGGCCGGTACTTCCGTCGGTGCCCCGCATTCCAATCAGCCTTGACCTCGGCCACCGCGCGCCGCGTGCTGCGATCGGTGCCGGTAAACCCCATCGCGACCAGCCGCGCGTGCACCACATCGGCACGAACTCGCCC
>NZ_DASXHW010000191.1:0-15831 GCF_036488105.1 Mycobacterium sp.
GGTCGACCTGATACCCCGCATAGTGGCCGCGGGCGAGTGGGCGCAGCTATCCGAAGGCCTAGGTCAGCGGGCCCAGGCGCTGGACGCATTCCTCCGCGACATCTATTCCGAGCAGGCGATCGTCGGCGACGGCATCATCGGCGTGCAAGCCCTCGACCGCGCACCCGGCTTCCGATCGACGGGCCGGTTGCCCGGCGACACGGTGCGCGCGCACATCAGCGGCACCGACGTCGTCTGCGACCGCGCCGGCCACTGGATGGTGCTCGAAGACAACCTGCGGGTGCCGTCGGGCGCCGCGTACGCGGTCGTCAACCATCGGCTGCTGAGCAAGCACCTCCCCGAGCCGCAACCGCCGGGCGCGATCGAAGACGTCGAGCGGGCGCCGCAGATGCTGCTTGAAACGTTGCGGGCCGCGGCGCCGCCGCACGCCGCTGACGACCCCGTGATCGTGCTGCTCTCCGCCGGGTGGGAAGACTCGGCCTGGTTCGAGCACACCTTCCTGGCCGACGAAATGGGCATCGCGCTGGTGCAGCCGTCGGACCTGTCGGTGCGCGACAGAAAACTGGTCCGCCATATCGGTCCCGATGTCCGACCCATCGACGTCGCCTACACGCGGATGGACGAGGACATGCTGCTGTCCTCTACCGGATATGACTCCGCTCCGCTGCGGCCCGGGCTGCTCGGCGCGATCACCGACGGCAATCTCACGATTGCCAATGCGCTCGCCAACGGAGTGGCCGACGACAAAGCGATCTACGCCTATGTGCCGGCCATGATCGAGTACTACCTCGGCGAAAAACCGAAGCTGGCTCAGGTCCCGACGTGGATCTGCGCCGAGCGTGAGCAGCGCGACTTCGTGCTGGCCAACCTCGCCGATATGGTCGTCAAACCCATCGACGGATTGGGCGGAACAGGAGTGTTGATCGGCCCCGATGCCTCCGAAGCCGCGCTGGAGACGCGTCGGCACGAGCTGGTCACCCAACCGGAGCGGTTCATCGCCCAAGAGCTGGTTGCCCTGTCCACCCATCCCACCTTCGACGGGGACGGCATCTACCCGCATCATGTCGACCTGCGCGCCTTCGTCCACCTGAGGGCAGGTGCGGGCGGTTCAGTGTCGGCGCACGTCACACCCGCGGCGTTGACCCGGGCCGCGAGCCGGGGGTCACGGATCGTCAACTCGTCTTTCGGTGGGGGCAGTAAGGACACCTGGATTCTGGCCGCGCCAAAAACCGCTGAAGGCTAGTCGGCGAGACGTCAAAAACGGAAGCAGGAGACATGTGCGGTATTTGCGGTGAGATCCGCTTCGACGGGGAAGCGGCCGATGTCGGCGCCGTCGCCCGGATGACCGGCGCAATGACGTCGCGCGGACCCGACGCCGACGGCGTGGTCGCTCACGGACCGCTGGCGTTGGGACATCGGCGCCTGTCAATCATCGACCTGTCCGTTCGCGGCGCCCAGCCGATGGTCGACAGTGATCTCGGGCTGACGTTGGTGTTCAACGGCTGCATTTACAACTACCAACAGTTACGCGACGAACTTCAGGCCGTCGGCTATCGCTTCTTCTCGACCGCCGACAGCGAGGTGGTGATCAAGGCGTTCCACCACTGGGGGGTGCGCTGCGTCGACCAGTTCAAGGGGATGTTCGCGTTCGCCGTCGCCGACCGGGACACCGGTGTGGTGACGCTGGCGCGCGACCGGCTGGGCATAAAGCCGCTCTACCTGGCGTCGGAGCCCGGCCGACTGCGGTTCGCGTCCACCGTGCGTGCGCTGCTCGCGGCCGGGGGAGTCGACACCGAACTGGACCGCCACGCTTTGCACCACTACATGACCTTCCACTCCGTGGTGCCGGCGCCGCGCACGATCTACCAAGGCGTGCGCAAGCTTCCGCCGGCAACCGTGCGGGTGATCCAGCCCGACGGTTCGCACGTCGACACCGTGTACTGGACACCGGAATTCCGTCGCGATCCGTCCAAGGCGTCCTGGTCGGTCGGCGACTGGGAAGCCGCGCTGATGGATGCGCTGCGCACCGCAGTGGTACGCCGGATGGTCGCCGATGTGCCCGTCGGCGTGTTGCTCTCGGGTGGCATCGACTCTTCGATCGTGGTGGCGCTGCTGGCCGAACAGGGCCAGCACGGGTTGGCCACCTTCAGCATTGGCTTCGACTCAGCGGGTGGCGAATCCGGCGACGAGTATGTCTACTCCGACCTGATCGCCAAGACCTTCGACACCGACCACCACAAGATCCATATCGACACCTCGCGGCTGCTGCCCGCGGTGCCGAAAACCGTTGCCGCGATGAGCGAACCGATGGTCAGCCACGACTGCGTGGCCTTCTACCTACTATCTGAGGAGGTCAGTAAGTCGGTGAAGGTGGTCCAGTCCGGACAGGGCGCCGACGAGATTCTGGGCGGCTACGACTGGTACCCGCCGCTGGCCAATGTCGCCCGCGAGCAGACCACCGAGGCCTACGCCAAGGTGTTCTTCGATCGCAGTCATGAAGACGTGTTGTCGATCTTTGCCCCCGAGTACGGGATCGACGTCGACGCGAGCCGCGAGTACGTAACCGCCCATCACGCAGCGCCCGGCGCAGATACCGCGGTGGACGCTGCACTGCGGCTGGACACGCAGATCATGCTCGTCGACGACCCGGTCAAACGCGTCGACAACATGACGATGGCGTGGGGGCTGGAGGCGCGGGTGCCTTTCCTCGACCACGACTTCGTCGAACTGGCTGCCTCCTGCCCGCCCGAGCTGAAGCTGGCGTCGGACGGTAAAGGCGTGCTCAAGGACGCGTCGAGGGCGTTGCTGCCGTCGGAGGTGATCGATCGGACAAAGGGTTACTTCCCGGTGCCAGGCATTCGCCACCTGCACGGCGAGGTGCTCGACATGGTGCGCGATGCACTGAGCAACCATTCCGCGCGAAGCCGCAGGCTGTATCGACCCGAGACCGTCAACGGTCTGCTGTCCGCGCCGAACGAGACACGAACCACGTTGGGCGCAAATGCGCTGTGGCAACTGGCGGTGCTCGAGATGTGGCTGCAGAGCATGGAGGGCTGAGGCGATGGGCCGGCAGGTGCGTGCGCTTTACGGCGCGTCATTGTCGCCTGATGGCACGGCGTTCGCTCACCTGATAGACGACGGCGGCTATCCGCGCGCGGTGCAACGGTTTCTGCACGGCCGGCGACCCAGTTCGTCACGCGATGTCGAGCTACCGGTCGAGGGCCCAGTCTCTCGCGTCATCCACTCCGCCGACGGCAGGTGGCTGGCATGTGAGGTCGCGCCCGAAGGTGGTACTCGCACCCAGATCTGGGTTGTCACCACCGATCCCGACGACCGGATGGCGCGGCGCATCGACGGCGAAGAAGACGGCACCGCCGAATTGATCGCGTGGGACGGCATCCGGGTGACGGCGATCCTGACCGGTGAGGACGGCATAGGGCGGTCATGCCTGATCGATCCGGCGGACGGCCATTGCACCGTGCTGGACCGCCGATCCGGCGGCCGACTCGTCGACGCATGGAGCGGAGCGGCGCTGATCCGGGTCGGGCCGCGCGGCTACCACGAGCTGATCATGTTGCGCGCGGGGAGCGAAATCGCTTTACTTCCATCTGATCCCGGTTCTACGACCGCTCGCGGCGTGATCCTTGACGACCACCATCCGCGCCGCATCCGGTACGGCGACGGCGAGGCGACCAAGCTGTACTACCCGGCCAAGACGTATGAGGTGGGGGTAAACGCCGTGGACGGACACGGCGACGGCCGCGGATACGTTCGCGCCCTGATCAGCAGCGACAACGGCTGCGAGCACACCCGGCTGCTGGAGGTGACAGCCACCGAGGACGGTGTCACCTACTCGGTGGTCGCCGAACGCCCGGACTGCGACCTCGACGAGTTCACTGTCAGTGACGACCTCTCCACCGTCGCGCTGCTGTGGAACCTGCAGGGCCGCAGCGAATTACAGATACTCGAATACGCGGACAACACGTTGGCCGAGCCGATCCCGTTGCCTGGCATGGTCGCCGGCGAGCTGTCCATCAGCGCCGGCGGCTCGATGGTGGCAATGACCGTGCAAAGCCCGTCGATGCCACGAACCGTCGAGTTGGTGGACCCGCGCACGGGTCAATGGCAGAACATCGACCGCGAACCCAGCCGCGGTCCGGTGGCCCGCGGATCCGGCGCGCGCCCGGTGCTGGAGACGATCACGGCGCGCGACGGTCTGACTCTGCCCGCGTGGCTATACCGGTCCCAGGGGAGCGGCGCCATTTCGGGCGCACTGGTGTACCTGCACGGTGGTCCAGAAGGGCAGGCGCGGCCCGAATACAGCGAGATCTTTCCGGAGCTGCTCGACGCCGGGATCAGCGTGCTGACGCCCAATGTTCGCGGTTCTGGCGGCTTGGGCCGCGACTTCGTTCACGCCGATGACAAGGACAAGCGGTTCGCGGCCATCGACGACGTCGCCGACTGCGTGCGCTTCCTGGTGGCCAATCAGCTGGCTGATCCGGGGCGCATCGCCTGCGCGGGCTGGTCGTACGGCGGCTATCTGACGATGGCGGCACTGACATTTCACCCAGCCCTGTTCGCGGCCGGCGTCACCATCTGCGGGATGAGTGACCTCACCACGTTCTATCGCAACACTGAGCCGTGGATCGCCGAGGGCGCCTACGCGAAGTACGGCCACCCGGTCGGCGATCGCGAGCTACTCGAGCGGTTGTCGCCGCTGCGGCGTGTCGATGCGTTGAGCGCACCGCTGCTGGTGGTGCACGGTGCACATGACACCAACGTGCCGGTCGGCGAATCGCAGCAGATCGTCGAGGCATTGCGGCGAGCCGGCCGCGATGTGCGCTACCTGTTGTTCAGTGACGACGGCCATCAGATCGTCAAGCGCGAGAACAGTACGGCGCTGGCCTCGGCGATGAGCGAATGGCTGAACAGGGCATTCGGCGCCACCCAGTCGCATGTCGACCTGGACGTTGCCCGCGAATAGTCATGTCCTGCCCCGCGTGACGAACGCGGACCACTCGGGCTCACGCGTGGCTGACCAGTATTCGTTGAGCCGCCACGGGCTGACGGTGTGTATCTCGCCGTCGGAGTTCTTGAAGTAGGAGTGCTTGACCGCGGGGTGTGACCACACCATCTGCTTGATTTCGTTCTGGGTGCCCCGGTGCCAGTCCGCCGCGGCTTCGGCGGTCGGTTCTATTGAATGCACAGCGGGCTCAGCAAGTTTTGCCAAACAGGTGTTGATGTAGCGCATCTGCAGTTCAGAGTTGAAGATCAGGCTGCCACCGTGGGCCAGATGCGCACCCGGCCCGTAGATGACGAAGAAGTTCGGGAACTGCGGCACGGTGATGCCCAAGTAGGCGAACGGCCTGCTGCCCCAGATGGTGTGCAGGTCGGCACCGTCGCGGCCGGTGATCGTCATCGGCCACAGCACATCGGTGTGACGAAACCCGGTGGCGTAGACGATGATATCCACGTTGTGGGTTTCGCCGTCGTCGGTGATGACGCCGTTGGCGGTGATCTCCCGGATCGGCGTGCGGATCAGGTCGACGTCATCGCGGCGCAACGTGCGCAGCCAGGTGCCGTCGTCCTGCAGCGTCCGCTTGCCGGTGGCCGGATAGTCCGGTAGCACCTTGGCCAGCAGTTCCTCGTCGCCGCCCACCTGAGTGGTGATCCAGTCGGTGAACATCAGGCGGGCAACAGCATTGATCTCGCTGACCGCGTAATCCTGGTTGGCGTAAGCCGGGTCGACTCGCGCCGCGTCGAGCCCCTTGTCGGAGCCGGGCCATAGCACCAGGAATCGGTACCAGCGCGCGTAGAACGGCAGGTGGTCCATCGCCCAGCGCACGCCGTCGCCGACTTCCTGGTGGTACATCGCGTTGGGAAACATCCACTGTGCGGTGCGCTGAAACACGGTGAGGTGCTCGACTTCGTCGGCAATGGCCGGCGCTATCTGAAAGCCGCTGGCACCCGCGCCGATCAACGCGACGCGCTTGCCGGCGAGATCGACCGAATGGTCCCATTCCGCGGAATGGAACGTCGGCCCACGAAACAGCTTCGCGCCCTTGAACTCTGGGACGTGCGGACGGTTGAGCTGGCCGACGGCGGTGATGACGGCGCGCGCCCGGGTCTCGGTGAGACCCTCGTCGTCTTCGCGCATGGTGACCGTCCACATGCCGTCCTCGTCGTCCCACTTGGCGGCGACGACTTCGGTCTGCCAGCGCACATGGTCGTTCAGACCATACTTGGCCGTCACGCGGGTGAAGTAGCTCTGCAGCTCTGGCTGTTCGGCGAAGAAGTGCGACCACTCGTTGCTGGGCTCGAAGCTGTAGCAGTAGAAGTGATTGGCCACGTCGACGCGCGCCCCTGGATAGCTGTTCTCCCACCATGTTCCACCTGGGCCAGCGTTCTTCTCCACGATGGTGAACGGAATGTTGGCCTGCTGCAACCGAATACCGGCCAAGATTCCCGATTCACCGCAGCCGATGACGACCACCGGCACCTGCGCGGCACGGTCGGAGTCCAGCGGAGCCGGCCGGCGCGGGTCGACGCCCTCGAGGTCCATCTCCTCGGCGAGCAGCGTCTGGTAGTCGTCGGGCACGCTTTCGCAGACCGCCCAGTCCATCATTTCCCTGATCAGTTCGGGCGGCAACGGACCCGGCTCGGGGCAGCCGCGGTCGCGATAGTCGATGATCACCGGAAGCGCCTCGGCCCGTGCCCGCGCTTTGTCTTCGTCGGACATGAAGCCCTGGACCTCGTTGAGAAAGATCCCGGCCGGTTTGAACTCGCGGATGAAGTGTGGGTCGCCGGTGATGTGCACCAGCGACAACAGCAAAGTCGGGATGCTGACCTGCTCGAGCGCGGCGGCAATGTCGGTGGTGGAGGTGGTGAAAGGTTGGCCCGCGTAGCGGCTGCGCACCAAGAGAGATCCTTTCGCATCATCGCTGAGCGCCTGCGGCGGAAGCCCGGATTACGATACGCAAAGTTTCGTAATTGGTTTTCAACGATACGCGGGGCGTCCTACCGGATCAAGGGGTCCATCCTCCCGAGGATCGGGGTTGCGTCGTGCCACAGTGATCGGCGTGGGTGACGTTTCGTGCGGCACGCGACTACGGGCCCGGCTGGCCGCGGCGTGGCGGTTCGTGCGAACCGCGCCGTTGACCTATCTGTGGCTGGCCGTGCTGCTGGGCACCACGATCCGCCAGCTTCAGGCCGGCCGCCACTTGCATCGCCTTCTGGTTCATGCATCCACCAATATTCATGCCTTGGCGACCGACCCGCTGCGGGTGCTGTTCGAAAGCCTGCTGTGGATCGACGGCCGATACTGGACACCGTATCTGTTCCTGTTCACTGTGTTCCTGGCGCCCGCGGAGCATTGGCTCGGTCAAATGCGTTGGCTCATCGTCGGATTGACTGCTCATGTCGGCGCAACATACATCAGCGAGGGCTGGCTGTACCTGGCGATTCAGTCTCACCATGCACCGGAGCGATTGGTCCACGCCACCGATATCGGAGTCAGCTACTTTCTGGTCGGCGTGATAGCCGTGCTCGCTTATCGCATTGCCCGGCCATGGCGATGGGTCTATCTCGCGGTATTGATCACCGTCTTCGTCTTCCTGCTGATCACGCAGTTCAAGTTCACTGCGATCGGCCACTTTTCGGCGATCTTCATCGGGCTGCTGTTCTACCCGCTGACCCGACATCGGCCGGCAATTTCCGGGTCGGGCTCATATAGCTGATTACGGCGTAATTCTTGGCTTCGTCGTCGCCGGCGTTCCGAGGCACGTAATCTGGGCACGGTGCGGCACTACTACTCGGCTGACGCGATCCGCGAGGCCGAAGCGCCGCTGTTGGCCAGCCTGCCCGACGGGGCGCTAATGGCCCGTGCTGCCTACGGATTGGCCACCGCGATCATCGGCGAGTTGATCGCCCGCACTGGCGGGGTTGTCGGGCGGCGGGTGTGCGGCGTGGTCGGTTCGGGCGACAACGGCGGCGATGCGCTCTGGGCGGCAACCTTCTTGCGGCGCCGCGGCGTAGCCGCCGACGCGATCCTGCTCAAACCGGATCGCACCCATCAGAAGGGTCTGGCCGCCTTCCGCCAAGCCGGCGGCCGGATCGTCGACAGCGTCGCCGCGACAACCGATCTCGTCATCGATGGCGTGGTCGGTATCTCCGGGTCCGGGCCGCTGCGGCCGGACGCGGCCGACGTCTTCGCGGCGGTGGATGCCAAGGCGATCCCGGTCGTCGCCGTCGATATCCCCAGCGGCATCGACGGCGCCACCGGCGCGATCACCGGTCCGGCCGTCCACGCCGCGCTGACCGTGACGTTCGGCGGCCTCAAGCCCGCGCACGCGCTGGCCGACTGCGGGCGGGTGAAGCTGATCGACATCGGCCTCGACCTGCCCACCACCGACGTCGTCGGCTTCGACGCGGCCGACGTCGCCGCGCGCTGGCCGGTGCCGGGGCCGCACGACGACAAGTACACCCAGGGCGTCACCGGCGTGATGGCCGGTTCCTCGACCTATCCGGGCGCCGCGGTGCTGTGCACCGGCGCTGCCGTGGCGGCGACGTCCGGGATGGTTCGCTACACCGGCAGCGCACACAGCGACGTGCTCGCGCACTGGCCCGAGGTGATCGCGTCGCCCACCCCGGCCGCCTCTGGGCGGGTGCAGTCCTGGGTCGTCGGGCCTGGACTGGGCACCGACGAAACCGGCGCTGCCGCATTGTGGTTCGCCTTGGGGACCAACCTGCCGGTGCTGATCGACGCCGACGGGCTGACCATCCTCGCGGCGCATCCCGACATGCTCGCTTCCCGTCGCGCCCCGACGGTGCTGACGCCGCACGCCGGCGAGTTCGCCCGGCTGGCCGGCGCGCCACCCGGCGACGATCGCATCGGCGCCACCCGCAAACTCGCCGACGCGTTCGGGGCGACCGTGCTGCTGAAAGGCAACGTCACCGTGGTCGCCGATCCGGGTGGCCCGGTGTATCTCAACCCGGCCGGGCAGTCTTGGGCGGCGACCGCCGGGTCCGGCGATCTGCTGTCCGGGATGATCGGCGCCCTGCTGGCCGCGGGGTTGCCGCCCAGCGAAGCCGCGGCGGCGGCGGCCTTCGTGCACGCCCGGGCGGCGGAGCTGTCGGCCGCCGACCCGGGCCCGGGCTATGCGCCGACATCGGCATCCCGCATCGTCGGTCACATCCGAACCGCTTTAGCCGCGCTCTAGCCACCAACTGAAAAGGACCCGTTATGACCACCAGTCGACCGTCCGTCCCCGCGCACTCGATCGCGCCCGCATACACCGGTCGGATGTTCACCACCCCGGTGCCGGCCTTGCGGCTGCCCGAGGAGTCGATGGATCCCGACGCCGCCTACCGCTTCATCCACGACGAGCTGATGCTCGACGGCAGCTCGCGGCTGAACCTGGCGACGTTCGTCACCACCTGGATGGATCCCCAGGCGGACCGGCTGATGGCCGAGACGTTCGACAAGAACATGATCGACAAGGACGAATATCCGCTGACGGCGGCGATCGAGCAGCGCTGCGTATGCATGGTGGCCGACCTGTTCCACGCCGATCACCTGCGCGACGACGACCCCTCGAGCGCCTGCGGGGTCTCCACCATCGGCTCCAGCGAGGCGGTCATGCTGGGTGGTCTGGCGATGAAATGGCGCTGGCGGGCCAAGGTCGGCAAAGGCTGGGAAAAGCGCACCCCGAACCTGGTGATGGGCTCCAACGTCCAGGTGGTCTGGGAGAAATTCTGTCGCTACTTCGACGTCGAGCCGCGGTATCTGCCGATGGAGGAAGGCCGCTACGTCATCACACCCGAGCAGGTGGTGGATGCCGTCGACGAGGACACCATCGGGGTGGTGGCGATCCTGGGCACCACCTACACCGGTGAATTAGAGCCCATCGCCGAGATCTGCGCGGCGCTGGACAAACTGGCAGCCGACGGGGGCGTGGATGTCCCGGTGCACGTCGACGCGGCCAGCGGAGGCTTTGTGGTGCCGTTCTTGCATCCCGAACTGAAATGGGACTTCAAGCTGCCGCGCGTGCTGTCGATCAATGTCAGCGGACACAAGTACGGCCTGACCTACCCCGGCGTCGGCTTTGTGGTGTGGCGCAGCCAGGAGTACCTGCCCGAGGACTTGGTATTCCACGTCAACTACCTCGGCGGTGACATGCCGACCTTCACCCTGAACTTCTCCCGCCCGGGCAACCAGGTGATCGGCCAGTACTACAACTTCCTGCGACTAGGCCGCGAGGGCTATACCCAGGTCATGCAGACGTTGTCGTCGACCGCCCGCTGGTTGGGCGCGCAGCTGCACGAAGCCGACCACTGTGAGGTGATTTCGGACGGGTCGGCGATTCCCGTCATCGCCTTCCGGCTGGCCCGCGGCCTGGGCTACACCGAGTTCGACGTCTCGCATGAGCTGCGGGGCTTCGGATGGCAGGTGCCGGCCTACACCATGCCCGACAACGCCACCGACATCTCCGTGCTGCGCATCGTGGTGCGGGAAGGGTTGTCCGCCGACCTGGCCCGGGCGCTGCACGACGACGCTCGCACCGCGCTGGCCTCGCTGGACAAGCTCAAGCCCCGCGGTCACTACAAAGCTGAGCATTTCGCCCACTGACCTGCCGGAATACGGCCCCCGGAGGCCGCTCTGGGACAATGGGTGCCGTGGTCGTAACGCCGACATCGCTGACACCGGGCGTCCTCGCTGAGGCCGTCGTGGATCTGGGTGCCATCGAGCACAACGTGCGGGTGTTGCGCGAGCATGCCGGCAGCGCGCAGGTGATGGCCGTCGTCAAGGCCGATGGTTACGGACACGGCGCCGCGCCGGTCGCCCGGGCCGCCTTGGCCGCAGGTGCCGCCGAACTCGGCGTCGCCACCGTCAACGAGGCGCTGGCCCTGCGCGACGAAGGAGTCACCGCACCCGTACTGGCCTGGCTGCATCCACCCGGGATCGACTTCGGCCCCGCCCTGCTGGCCGACGTGCAGATCGCGGTGTCGTCGGCGAGGCAGCTCGACGAGCTGCTGGGTGCGGTCCGTCGCACCGGTCGCACCGCCGCGGTCACCCTCAAGGTGGATACCGGCCTGAACCGCAACGGCGTCCCGCTGGCGAATTACCCGTCGATGCTGACGGCGTTGCGCCAAGCCGTCGCCGAGGATGCCATCCGGTTGCGCGGTCTGATGTCGCACATGGTCTACGCCGACCAGCCCAACAATCCGATCAATAACCTTCAGGCACAACGGTTTACCGAGATTGTGGCTCTAGCTCGCGATCAGAAGGTGCCGTTCGAGGTGGCGCATCTGTCGAACTCATCGGCCACGATGTCGCGTCCCGAGTTGGCCTACGACCTGGTTCGGCCCGGTATCGCCGTGTACGGACTGAGCCCGGTGCCCACCCTGGGTGACATGGGGCTGGTTCCGGCGATGACTGTGAAATGTGCTGTGGCGTTGGTGAAGTCGATTCGAGCCGGCGAAGGAGTGTCGTACGGACATGCCTGGATCGCGCAACAGGACACGACGGTCGCCCTGATGCCGGTCGGCTATGCCGACGGCGTCTTCCGGTCGCTGGGTGGACGACTCGATGTGCTGATCAACGGCCGGCGGCGCGCCGGCGTCGGCCGCATCTGCATGGACCAGTTCCTCGTCGACCTCGGGCCGGGACATGTCGACGTCGCCGAAGGCGATGAGGCGATCCTGTTCGGGCCGGGCACCCGAGGTGAGCCGACGGCGCAGGAGTGGGCGGACCTGCTGGACACCATTCACTACGAAGTGGTGACCAGCCCGCGCGGACGGATCACCAGGACCTATCGCGAGGCTGAAAATCGTTGAGCGACGAGGATCTTGACGGCTTCCACCTAGGCAAGTCGAGGCTTGGACGGTGGCTGGCAGGTGCCGCGGGGGTGACTGCCGTGGGTGCCGTGGCCGGGGCGACGGTGGCCGGCTCGATGCTCAACCGGCGTGAGGTCATCGACGATCCCTTTGCCGACGAGAATTTCGAGACGCTCGACGGCGACCGCAGCTACCTGGTGACCACCCCCGACGGTGTGCCGCTGGCGGTGCGCGAGGTCGGGCCCACCGACGCACCGTTGACCGTCGTGTTCGCCCACGGATTCTGTCTTCGCATGGGCGCCTTCCACTTTCAGCGGATGCGGCTGAGCGACGAGTGGGGTACCCAGGTCCGGATGATCTTCTACGACCAGCGCGGCCACGGCCGCTCGGGCAAAGCGCCGCCGGAGACCTACACCCTGACGCAGCTGGGCAAGGATCTGGAGACGGTGCTGCAGGTGATTTCGCCGCGCGGCCCGATCGTGCTGGTAGGCCATTCGATGGGCGGGATGACGGTGTTGTCGCACGCCCGGCAGTTTCCGTATCACTACGGCGACCGGATCGCCGGAGCGGCGCTGATCGCGTCTGCGGCCGAAGGGGTGGCCGAGTCGCCGCTGGGAGAGATCCTGAATAACCCTGCGCTGGAAGCTGTTTTGCGGGCCGCGCGGTCGGCTCCCAAGCTGGCGCAGCGCGGCCGCACCGCAGCGCGTTCGCTGATCGGGCCGATCCTTCGCGCGGCGTCGTTCTCCGATATGCGGGTCAGCCGGAGCATCGTGGCGTTCTCGGAGAAGATGATGCTCGAAACCCCGATCCCGACGATGGTGGAGTTTCTGCACGCTCTGCAGGCACACGACGAAACCGCGGCGTTGTCCACACTGGCCAAGATCCCGACTCTGATCGTCTGCGGCGACCACGATCTGGTCACCCCCGCCGACTACTCGAGGAAAATTGCCGAGGCGCTGCCGGACTCGGAATTGGTGATCGTCGCCAAGGCGGGCCATCTGGTGTTGCTGGAAAGGCCGGCTTCGGTCAACGACGGGTTGGTGCGACTGGTCAAGCACGCGACCCCGGGCAGATTCACGGCGCTGAGTCAACGTTGGCGCGGTCGGGTCCGGCGTCGTGAATGACCGCAGGTCCGGCATCGCGACGCTGGCGCACGTCGACGACACCGTGGCGCTGGGAGCGCAGCTGGGCAGCCAGTTGCGCGCTGGCGATGTCGTCGTGCTCTCCGGTCCACTCGGTGCGGGAAAAACTGTGCTGGCCAAGGGAATTGCGACGGCGATGGACGTCGACGGGCCGGTGACCTCACCGACGTTCGTGCTGGCTCGGGTGCATCCGGCGCGACGCACCGGCGGCCCCGCGATGATCCATGTCGATGTCTACCGATTGCTGGATCACACCGGCTCCGACCTGCTCGACGAGCTCGAAAGCCTGGACCTCGACACCGAACTCGACACTGCCGTCGTCGTGGTCGAATGGGGCGAAGGCCTGGCCGAACGGTTGTCCGACCGGCATCTCGACGTCCGTCTGGAGCGAATCAGCAACTCCGACACCCGAACTGCGACGTGGCAATGGAGCTGTCCATGAGCCGGCTGGTGTTGGCCATCGACACCTCGACTCCCGCGGTGACGGCGGGCGTGGTCGCCGATGGCCACGTGTTGGCTGAGCGGGTCACCGTCGACGCGCGCGCACACGCCGAGCGGATCACCCCGAATGTGTTGGCCGCCATCGCCGATGCGGGGCGCTCGATGGCCGACCTCAATGCCATCGTCGTCGGCTGCGGTCCCGGTCCGTTCACCGGACTGCGAGTCGGCATGGCGACGGCCGCGGCCTACGGCCACGCACTGGGTCTTCCGGTGTACGGGGTCTGCAGCCTCGATGCGATCGGCGGCCAGACCACCGGCGAGGTGCTGGTGGTCACCGACGCCCGTCGGCGCGAGGTCTATTGGGCGCGCTATCGCGACGGTGTCCGCGTCGACGGTCCCGAGGTCAACGCCCCGGCCGATGTCCACCCGGGTTCCGCGCAGTCGGTGGCCGGTTCGCCCGACCACGCGGTGCTGTTCGGGCTGCCCTGCATTGAACCGACGTACCCCGACGCGGCGGGCCTGGTGGTTGCGGTCGCGGACTGGTCGCAGCCTCCCGCTGCGCTGGTGCCGCTGTACCTGCGGCGGCCGGACGCCAAGACGCTGGCCGAGCGGCAGGCGGCCGGCCCGTGAACGTGACCATCGACAGGCTCACCGACGCCGACGCCGACCGCTGCGCCGAGCTGGAGTCGCTGTTGTTTCCCGGCGACGACCCTTGGCCGACCGCCGCTTTCGTGCGAGAGCTCGCTGCCGATCACAATCACTACGTGGCCGCACGCGTTGACGACACATTGATCGGTTACGGCGGCATCTCACGCTTGGGTCGCACGCCGCCCTTCGAGTATGAAATCCATACCATCGGCGTCGATCCGGCCTACCAGGGCCGTGGCATCGGCCGCCGGATGCTGGACGAGCTGTTGAACATCGCCGCGGGCGGAGTCGTGCATCTGGAGGTTCGCACCGACAACACGACGGCGATCGCGCTGTACCGCAGCGTGGGCTTCACCGAAGTAGGCCTGCGCCGGCGGTATTACCGGATCAGCGGCGCCGATGCGTACACCATGCGACGGGAGGCGCTTTCGCAATGACGACCATCCTGGCTATCGAAACCTCCTGTGACGAAACCGGAGTCGGCATCGCCCGGCTCGACGACGACGGCACCGTGACGCTGCTGGCCGACGAGGTGGCGTCCAGCGTCGACGAACACATCCGCTACGGCGGCGTCGTGCCAGAGGTCGCGTCGCGGGCACATCTGGAGGCGCTCGAACCGGCCATGCGCCGCGCGCTGGCCACCGCGGGCCTGACCAAACCCGACATCGTGGCGGCCACCATCGGGCCGGGCCTGGCCGGTGCCCTGCTGGTGGGAGTGGCTGCGGCCAAAGCGTATTCGGCAGCCTGGGACGTGCCGTTCTACGCGGTGAACCATCTGGGCGGTCACCTGGCCGCCGACGTCTACGAGCACGGCCCGCTGCCGGAGAGCGTGGCGCTGCTGGTGTCTGGCGGCCATACCCACCTGCTGCATGTCCGGTCGCTCGGCGAGCCGATCGTCGAGCTGGGCAGCACGGTCGACGACGCGGCGGGGGAGTCCTACGACAAGGTGGCCCGGCTGCTGGGGCTGGGCTATCCCGGCGGCAAGGTGCTCGACGATCTGGCGCAGACCGGTGACCGCGAAGCGATCGTGTTTCCCCGCGGCATGACCGGGCCGCGCGACGACCCGAACGCGTTCAGCTTCTCCGGGCTCAAGACCGCCGTCGCTCGCTACGTCGAAAGTCATCCGGACGCGGCGACCGCCGAGATCGCCGCGGGCTTCCAGGAGTCGGTGGCCGACGTGCTGACCATGAAAGCGGTACGCGCGGCGACCGGCCTGGGGGTATCCACCCTGCTCATCGCCGGCGGCGTCGCCGCGAACTCACGTCTGCGCGAGCTCGCCGCGCAGCGCTGCGCGACCGCCGGGTTGGCGCTGCGCATCCCCGGGCTGCGGCTCTGCACAGACAATGGGGCGATGATCGCGTCGTTCGCCGCACACCTGGTAGCCGCAGGTGCGTTGCCGTCTCCGCTGGATGTCGCCAGCGACCCGGGGCTGCCGGTGGTAAAAGGCCAAGTCAGCTGACAGCGAAGAAGCACCGGGCCGATCTTGAGTGCTAGCACTCGCATGTATAGAGTGCTAGGTGGCAATCGGACAATCCCGGGCGTCGGCACCCGCGACGACGACGCGTAGGCACGGACGAGAGCCAAAACACCTGGTAAATCGGGGCAACCGCCCCGAACCTGCTACCCAACTAAGTGGAGGGCTCCAATCGTGGCGAGCGTCAACATCAAGCCACTCGAGGACAAGATCCTCGTACAGGCCAACGAGGCCGAGACCACGACCGCATCCGGTCTGGTCATTCCCGACACCGCTAAGGAAAAGCCCCAA
>NZ_DASXHW010000221.1:0-2804 GCF_036488105.1 Mycobacterium sp.
GCGTAGGTGTAGCGTCGATCGCCCTGGATGATCAGCTCGCGGTCCGGAATCGTGGCCGCGACGGCTGCGGTGACGGCGGGCACGGTGAATTCGACTGCGGTGTCGGACATCGGGCCTCTCACGGCTGGTGCGGAAGTAAGCGAACCATCAGGCCGTTGGCTTCGCTGAGTACCGCGCCGTCGGCTGCCGTCATGGTAGCCGTGATGAAAACCTTCCGGCCGTCGATCTCGGTGATCGTGCCGCGAGCCTCCAGCGGCTCGTTGATCGGGGTGATCTTGCGGTAGTCGACGTGCAGGAAGGCGGTTCGGGTGGGCCGGATGTTCGCGGAAGTCACCGTCATCCCGAACAGCCAGTCGTACAACAGCGGAATCATGCCGCCGTGCACCGCCCGGTTACCGCCCACATGAGCCTCGGTGAAGTGCCCGGTCATGGTGACACCGTCGCGCCTGGAGTCAGTCATCGTCCACGGCGGCATCAGCGGATGACCCAAACCGGGAATGCTCAACACCCGGCCGGCCACGACCTGCGTCTCCGGAACCTGGTGACCGTCCAAGAGGGCGCACGCGCTTTCCAGGTGCGCGGCCGCGTCAGCCCACAGTGAGCTGTTCGGGTTGGTGGAGACGGTCAGATCCTGCAGCTGGCGCATCGCCGCCACGAATCGGCCCAGCTCTGGTGGCGCGTCCTCAACCGGTCTGACTTCGGGAAATCCACCCGTGGCTGCGGGCGCGGTGTCGGCGGCGTCGGTCACAAAGTCCCCTTGTCAGGCTGGCCCCACGTCTGGAGCAGATCGTCCGTGCGGGTGATTGTCGCCAACAGCGACAGTGTGTTGTCGATGATCGCATTGCCGTACTCGGTGGGGATTCCGGCGACGGCATCGCGCGGTACGACGACCCGATAGGCGGCGTTGACCGCGTCCATGACCACGTTGGGTATCGCGATATTCAGCGACACCCCGACCACCACGATGGTGGATACCCCGAGGTTGCGCAGCACGGCGTCGAGATCGGTTCCCCCCATCGGGCCGACGCCGTGCCACCTGCTGAGGACGAGATCGGTTGGCTCAGGACCCAATTCGTGCAGCACTGCCGCTCCGGCCGTGCCGGGAAGAATGTTCACCTCGCCGCGCCCGATGGCGAAGATCTTGGCGTTGTGATTGGAGCCGAGCCCGTCGGGCCGTCGCTGCACCACGCAGTGCACCACCCGCACGCCGGCCGAACGTGCTACCGGCAATAGCCTGGTGATGTTGGGCAGTGCAACGCGTCGCGCCTCCTCGGCGAGTAGCGCCAACCCGGCGTTCGGACCGATGACGGCGCCCTGACACTCCTGGGTGACGATCGCGGTGTGCCCGGGTGCCGCGAGCTCGGCCAGGTCGATCACGCCGGCACTTCGTAGAACTGAGTCGCCCACTTACGCAGTGCCATATACCCTTTCGCGTCCTCTCTGGACAACGCGGGATTTTCAACATACTTCTGGTAACGCCAGATCTGAAGATCGTCGAAGACGGTTGACAGGAAATGCTTTTCGATGGTGTCGCGCAGCTCGCCGTTCGGTACGTCGGACGAGTCGCCGGGTAGCCGCGGCCGCCAGATCGAATAGAACAGGTCGGAGCATTCGTCGTCGACCGGCGTGCAGGTGAAGATTAGCCGATGATTCTTGAACCAACCGGTGACTTTCCAGGTGAAGGGAACTTTCACACCGGCTCCTCAAGCACTCGTGGCGGCGATACTAAATACGTTACAGTATGGATTCCAGGTTGAGGGAGGCGTTGGAAAGTGGCAGACGAGCTCGAAGCGATTCGGCAGTTGAAGGCACGCTATTGCCGTTTTCTCGACGCCAAGGACGCCGACGGGTGGCGCAGCGTGTTCAGCGACGACCTGGTGGTCCAGCTCGACATGGCGGTGTCCACCGGGGGAGCCGACCCGATGACCGCCCCGCCGGTGGAGGGCGCCGACAACTTCGTGCCCGTGGTGCTGGGCAGTCTCGAGAATGCGGCCACCATGCACCATTGCCATACCCCGGAAATCACCCTCACCTCGCCCGTGACCGCCACCGGCATCTGGGCGATGGAGGACTGGGTCATCTTCGGCAACGGCAACGAACTGCACGGCGCGGGCCATTACCACGAGACCTACGAAAAACAGGACGGCAAGTGGCGGATCAAGACGCTGCACTTGACCCGGACCATCCAGCAGATCACCGGTGACAATGCGTGATAGCGATCCGCGCTACGACGCGCTCGTTATCGGTGCGGGATTTTCCGGCCTGTACACGCTGCATCGGCTGCGTCAGCTCGGGCTCCGGACCAGGGTGTTGGAGATGGCCGAAAACGTCGGTGGCACTTGGCTGTACAACCGCTACCCCGGCGCGCGATGCGATATCGAGAGCATCGAATACTCCTACAGCTTCTCCGAGGAGATACAGCAGGAATGGGTGTGGACCGAGACGATGCCGGCCCAACCCGAGGTGGAGGCTTACCTGAACTTCGTCGCCGACCATCTCGATCTTCGCCGTGACATCCAGTTCGGCACCAAGGTCGTCGCGATGACCTTCGATGAGCAGGCCGCGGTGTGGGTGGTGCGAACCGAAGCGGGTGAGTCGTTCACTGCGCAGTTTGTGGTGGCGGCGTCCGGCATTCTGTCCGCGCCACTGGAACCCCACATTGCCGGGATGCATGATTTCGCTGGAACGTCGCTGTTCACCGCGCGCTGGCCGGAGCACGGCGCCGACTTCGCCGGCAAGCGGGTCGGCGTGATCGGCACCGGCTCGAGCGCCGTCCAGCTGATACCGGTGGTCGCTCGAGAAGC
>NZ_DASXHW010000237.1:0-4440 GCF_036488105.1 Mycobacterium sp.
CGATGAAGCGCGCGACATTCCGCCGCTGGGTTTTCTGGTGGTCCGAATAGGCTTGTTTGAGGGATTCATTGTGGTTTGCTGCGGCGGCGAATTCCACGGTGAAGGACGCGGCAAGCAAATTGTTGACGAAGAGCGCATACAGCAGTTCTTTTGCCGCATCCAGCCGTTCAACAACGGATCCTTGCTGCGGTAACAGGTCGGCGGCGGTTGAGAAGATGTCAGCGGCCATCTGGCCGATCGCCGACAAGAGCAGCCGTTCTTTGGTGTCGAAGTGGTGGTGAAGCAGGGGTTGCGAGACACCGGCGCGTAAGGCGATCCGCTTCATCGAGGACTTCTCGTAACCAAACTCGCAGAAGCACGCGAAAGCCGCCGCCAGGATACGCATTCGGGCGTTTGTCGCAGCGGATGGATTCGGTTCGGGCGCAGTCGACGAAGTCTCCGTTGTCCGGTTTCAATGGTTGGGGCTAGAGTAGCTGACTGATCGATCAGTTAGTACCGATATGGCGACAACTCAGAGCTAGCGTTGCCAGTTGACGCACTCGTCCCCTGAGGGGTGGGACGAGCGCCTCGGCATCGGAGTCAGAGCGGTCATCCAAGGCTGTGCCTCGAGCCGAACGGATCGTCGACGGCCGCATGACTAGTCCTGTCGACCACCTGATGCCGCTCGACTCTTGATTAGCGCGCCTGCCAGACCGGCGGACGCTTCTCAGCGAACGCCAGCGGACCCTCCTTGGCATCCTCGGTTCTCAGCAGCGTGCCGAACTCGCGTACGGTGCGCGCCCAGGCGGGCTCCTCGTCCGGGATGACGCCGTCGTCGGCGCCACAGGCGATGCGCTTGCTGGCCTGCACCGACAGCGGCGCGTTGACGGTGATCCGCTTGGCCAGTGCCAGTGCGGCTTCCAAGACGGTGCCGTCCGGGACCACCTCGTTGATCAGACCCCAGTTCGCGGCCTCGGCGGCGCTGATCGGCTCACCAGTGAGCAGCATCTGCATTCCCACCTTGCGGGGCAGCTGCTGTGCGATCCGGAACACGCCGCCGGCGCCGGCGAGCAGGCCCACCTTGACCTCCGGCAGACCGAACTGCGCGCGTTCCTCGGCCACCACCAAGTCGCTGGCCAGCGCCAGCTCGGTGCCACCACCCAGCGCCGTGCCGTTGACCGCGGCGATCGTCGGCTTGTCGATGAAGTGGTGGACGTAACCGGCGAAGCCCCACTCACCGTGGTCGGGGTGATACAGATTTTCGCGGCGCGAAATCGCCTTGAGATCCGCTCCGGCGCAGAAGGATTTGTCACCGGCACCGGTGATCACCACCGCCCGCACATCGGCGTCGTGCTGCGCCTCCTCGAGCGCGTCACCTACGCCGATGCTGACAGCACCGTTGACGCAGTTGCGCGCCTCGGGCCGGTTGATCGTGATGACGAGGACATCACCGCGGCGCTCGGTGAGCACCGCGGCGTGGGTCACAGCAGCTCCACGATGGTGGCGTTGGCCTGGCCGCCGCCCTCACACATGGTCTGCAAACCGTAACGAATTCCCTTGTCTCGCATGTGATACAGCATCGTGGTCATGATCCGGGCACCGGATCCACCGAGCGGGTGACCGAGCGCGATCGCGCCGCCGTTGGGGTTGAGCTTTTTCTCGTCGGCGCCGATATCTTTCAGCCAGGCCAGCGGCACCGGTGCGAAGGCCTCGTTGACTTCGAAGACGCCGATGTCTTCCAACTTCAGGCCGGAGCGCTTCAGCGCCTTCTGGGTGGCCGGGATCGGCGCGGTCAGCATGATCACCGGGTCAGCGCCGGCCAGCGTGGCGGTGTGCACCTTGGCAATCGGGGTCAGCTTCAATTCCTTTGCCTTCTCCGCCGACATGAACAGCAGTGCCGCCGATCCGTCGGAGATCTGGCTGGAGTTCCCGGCGTGGATCACGCCGTCCTCTTTGAATGCGGGCTTGAGCTGCGCCATCTTCTCGATCGGCGTGCCACGACGGATGCCCTCATCCTTGAGGACCACGTTGCCGTCCTGATCCTTGATCGCCACGATCTGGTCGTCGAAGGCACCGGAATCCTGTGCGGCAGCAGCCTTTTCGTGTGAGCCCAGAGAGAATTCGTCGACCGCGGTACGGTCGAAGCCCCATTGCTCGGCGATCATCTCCGCGCCGATGCCCTGGTTGGGAATCTGGCCGTGGTAGCGGTCCAGGAACGCCTGCGAGTAGGGCCGACCGCCGTTGGCCAGCGAGGCGCCCATCGGGGTGCGTGACATCGACTCCACCCCACCGGCGACAACGACGTCGTAATGCCCAGCGACCACGCCGGCGGCAGCGAAGTGAATCGACTGCTGGCTGGATCCGCACTGACGGTCGACGGTGACACCTGGAACGGTCTCCGGCCAGCCGGCCGTCAGCGCCGCGGTCCGGGCGATGTCGAGGGCCTGCTCGCCGGCCTGCATGACACATCCCCAGATCACGTCGTCGACGAGCGCGGGGTCGATGCCCGCCTTCTGGACGAGGCCATTGAGCACCTGCGCGGACAGGTCGGCGGCGTGCACGCCGGACAGGCCGCCGTTCCGTTTGCCGATCGGTGAACGAACTGCCTCGACGATGACGGCTTCAGCCATGACATAGCTCCTTCTGCCTTGAGGTTCTGCCTCGATTGTTGACCAACCCGTTAGTTGGGTCACCGCCGGGGTGCTCAGCGGGCCGGTAGCGTTGGTGGACATGTCGCGCATTGTCATCGTCGGCGGCCACGGCAAGGTCGCTTTGCACCTGGCTCGCATCCTTACCGAGGGTGGCGACGAGGTGACGTCGATCTTCCGCAACCCCGATCACATCGAAGACGTCAGCGCGACGGGTGCGCGTCCCGTCGTCGCCGACATCGAGGACCTGGACACCAACGCGCTGGCCGATCTGCTCGCCGGCCACGACGCGGTGGTGTTCTCCGCCGGCGCGGGTGGCGGCGATCCGGCCCGTACCTACGCCGTCGACCGCGACGCCGCGATCAGGGTGATCGACGCCGCCGGTCAGGCCGGCGTGCGACGCTTCGTCATGGTGTCGTACTTCGGCGCGGGACCCGACCACGGTGTGCCGGAAGACAACTCCTTCTATCCGTATGCCGAGGCGAAAGCGGCGGCCGACGCTCACCTACGCGCCAGCGACCTGGACTGGACCGTGCTCGGGCCGGGCCGTCTCACCCTGGAACCGGCGACCGGCCGGATTTCGGTCGGCGCCGATGCCGCCGAAAAAGCGGAGGTGTCCCGCGAAGACGTCGCACTTGTCGCGGCCGCCGCATTGCACGACGATTCGACGGTCCGCCGAACCATCAACTTCAACAACGGTGACCTGCCCATACCTGAAGCGCTGAGCACCGGGTAATCTCAACTACGCAGTTGGTCTGCCGATTACGTCAACACCTGACGTCGTCGGCATCGAGCGGAGCATGTTAGGTGCGCTTCGTAAGAGGGAACCCGGTGCGAGTCCGGGACTGTCCCGCAGCGGTATGCAGGAACGACCGCCGTCTAGAAGCACTGATCGCCAGATCGGGAAGCGACGGCCAGTAGGAGCACCACCCGGTGCACGCCTGTGAGTCCGAAGACCTGCCGGCTGTGTCGGGCGCGCCGCGCCTGGCGGCTCACCGCCTCGAGGAATGGGCGTCCGGCCGTAATGGTTGCAGTGGCTGTGTGCGCTGCGCCGGATCGGTTTCACGTCCGCTGGCGGTGACCACCCCGTCGATTGAAGGACCACGAACCATTGTGACCGCAAAACCCTTTACCGCCACCGTCACCGGCTCTCCACGCATCGGCCCCAAACGCGAACTCAAGCGCGCGACCGAGGGCTACTGGGCAGGCCGCACCAGCCGCTCCGACCTGGAGAAGGTCGCCGCAACCTTGCGCCACGACACCTGGTCTCAGCTGGCCGCTGCCGGCCTGGACTCGGTGCCGGTGAACACCTTCTCCTACTACGACCAGGTGCTCGACACCGCCGTCCTGCTGGGTGCGCTGCCCGAGCGCGTCCAGTCCGTCTCCGACGACCTCGACCGCTACTTCGCCGCCGCCCGCGGCAACGGTGACATCGCGCCGCTGGAAATGACCAAATGGTTTGACACCAACTACCACTACATCGTCCCGGAGATCGGGCCGAAGACGAAGTTCTCGCTGCACCCCGAGAAGGTGTTGTCGGAGCTCAAAGAAGCTCAGGATCAAGGCATTCCGGCCCGCCCGGTGATCATCGGACCGGTCACGTTCCTGCTGCTGAGCAAGGCGGTCGACGGCGCGGGCGCACCGATCAAGCGCCTCGACGAACTGGTTCCGCTCTACACCGACCTGCTGGGCCAGCTTGCCGACAAGGGCGTGGCCTGGGTCCAGATCGACGAGCCGGTGCTGGTGACCGACATCTCCGCCGACGCGCCCGCGCTCGCCGAGCGGGTCTACAACACCCTGGGAGCGTTGGACA
>NZ_DASXHW010000253.1:0-34947 GCF_036488105.1 Mycobacterium sp.
TAGCGGTGCGCCTGGGTAGGCGCCGCCCGGGCCAGCCCGCGCAGAGACGCCTCGACACCAAGCCGCAGCCCGTGTTCGGTGAACGGAAAGCCGAGAATGTGGTTGGTGCTGGCCTCGTGATCTCCCAGCCAGTCCAAAGCACTACCGAGCACGAGGGCGCGAATCTGCAGCACCCGCGGCTCGGTTGGCGGCAGCGCCTCTACCCGTCGTGCGGCGTCGCGGATCTGGTCTTCGGTGATTTCACTGGCCGAACGGCCGGACAGCAACGTCACGGCGCTGGTGAGCCTCGCGGTGGTGAAATACCTTGAGGTGGCCGGGACTTCGTCAAGAGTGCGCACCGCACCGCCCCGGTCTCCCTCGACCGACTGCGCCCTGGCCAATCCGAAGGCCGCCGAGATCACCCCGTCGTCGGTCTTCCACACCTCCTCGTAGTACTTGTGTTCGTCTGAGCTGCCGGCCAATTCGGCCGTCGCGGCCAGGGCCATCTTGGGCGCCAGCTCGCCGGGGAAGGTGTCCAGCACCTCGCTGAAATGCTTGCTCGCCGACTCGTAGTCGGCGGTCAGCAATTCCGAGACTGCTCGATACCAGACCAGCCGCCAACGCCAGCCGACCCGATCGGCGAGGTCGTCGAGCTTGCGGGTGGCCTTGGCGACATCGCCAAGGTCCAGCAGCGCACGCACCTCCATCAACGGCAGCTCGATGGAATCCGACAAGTCGATATCATCGGAATCCATTGCGCCGTGGCGGAATGCACGCAGCGAATCCAACGTCTGCACCGGTTGCGACAGCACGGTTGCCTGCAGCAGCGGTGCGGCGACGTCGGCCGGATCGACCAGCGGCACCTGCAGCGCGGTGACGATCTCCTTTGCGGTCAACTTCTCCGCATGCACATGACCGTCGAGGTACACGTCGGTGTGAGCGACCAACAGCGATTCGCCGAATGTCGAGCGGCTGCGGGAGAAGATCGTCGACAAGCCCGGCCGCCGTACGCCGGTGTCCTGCGCGACCACCTCACGCAGCACACCGGAAAGCTGTCCGGACATTTCCTCGGCGCTGACGAAGCGCCGCCGCGGATCCGGATCGATTGCGCGGCGCAGCAACCGGCCGAATGAGTCGTACTTGGCGAGCACCGGGTCGTCTTCGGGCAACCCGTCGACGTAGCGTCCGCCGCGGGCCCGCAGTTTCAACGTCAGGGCAGCCAGTGTGCGACCGACCGTGTAGATGTCGCTGGCGATCGTCGGACCGGTTCGCACGATCTCGGGTGCTTGATACCCCGGTGTGCCGTAGAGATAGCCGAACGAGTTGATCCGCGAGACGGCCCCCAGGTCGATCAGCTTGAGTTGCTCCTCGGTGAGCATGATGTTTTCCGGCTTGAGGTCGTTGTAGACCAGACCGATGGAGTGCAGATAGCTCAGCGCCGGAAGGATCTCCATCACGTACGCGATCGCTTCGGCGACCGGCAGCCGGTCGCCCTTGCGACGTTTGAGCGACTGCCCACCGACGTACTCCATGACGATGTAACCCACCGGTTCGCCATGCTGGTCGGTGTGCTCAACGAAGTTGAAGATCTGCACGATCGAGGGGTGCACGACCTCGGCGAGGAACCGCCGCTCGGCCATGGCGATGGCCTGTGCTTCGGCGTCACCGGAATGCACCAGGCCTTTGAGCACCACCGGGCGATCGTTGACGTTGCGGTCGAGCGCCAGATAAACCCAGCCCAGTCCGCCGTGCGCGATGCAGCCCTTGATGACGTACTGGCCGGCAACGACGGCACCCGGATTCAGTTGCGGCAGGAAAGAATACGGGCTTCCACAGTACGGGCACCAGCCCTCAGACTGCGCCTTGTCTTCCTTGCTGGCTCGGCCGACCGGCCGTCCACAGTTCCAGCAGAACCGTTTGGACTCCGGCACAACCGGATTGGGCATCAACGCTTCGAGCGGGTCGATGTCGGGCACCCGCGGGATTTCTACGAGTCCACCCCCCAGCCGTCGCACCGGAGCCCGCGTCGCCGACTTCACCCGCTCCCGCGGCGTGGTGTCGGCGCTGTGCAGCGCGGCGTCGTCGTCGTCATCGTCGAAGTCGGGCCGGAAGATCGCCTGGGTGGCCAGTGGGCGGCTCTGAGCGGACGAGTCCACCATCGCGTCGAAGGGCTGAGTACCCGGACCGACGTCGTCCGGTTCCTGGCTTTCCGGGTACACCCCTTGCTCGGCCATCAGTCCTCGTACCTCGGGCTCGGCGGGACCGGCGCAATCCCCAGCACCGTTAACCATTTGCGGTACAACGCATTCCAAGTGCCATCGCGGCGGACGCGTTCCAGAGTGCCGTTGACGAAACGAACCAGTCCGGTGTTCTCCAGCTTGACCCCGATGCCGTAAGGCTGGGTGCCCATGTTGGGCCCGACGATGTGCAGATACGGGTCCTGAGAAACCAACCCGGCCAGAATCGAGTCATCGGTGCTGACCGCGTCGACCTGACGTTGTTGCAACGTCACCAGGCAGTCGGCCCAGTTCACCACCTCGACCACAATCGGCGGTGGCGCGATCTCACGGATCCGGTGCAGCGACGTCGTGCCCTTCGCCACGCAGACCCGCTTTCCGGACAGGTCCGCCGGCTTGGTCACCGGGGAGTCGCGCGAGGCCAGGATGCGCTGGCTGGCGTCGAGGTAGACGGTGGAGAAGTTGACCTGCTTGCGTCGCTCGCAGGTGATGGTCATCGTCTTAACCACGATGTCGACTTGCGATTTCTGCAGCGCGGTGATGCGTTCGTCGGACGACAGGATCCGGTACTCGACTTGCGATGGGTTACCGAAGATATCGCGCGCCACCTCGCCGGCGATGTCGACGTCGAAGCCGGCGATTTCGCCGGTGATCGGATCGCGGAAGCTGAACAGGTTGCTGCCGATGTCCAGGCCGACGATCAACCGGCCGCGGGCGCGGATAGCGGCCACCGCGGCGTCGGAGTCGACCGGATTGTCGAACGGGCGCAGGCTGACGGTGGGGTTGCAGTCGTCGGCGGTCTTGTCCGGGGGCAGCGGCGGCTGCGGCGGCATCTCCTGCATACCGGCCGGGGTGGGCGGCGCGAGCGTCGGGGCAGGGGCCACCAGCATGGAACCGGTCTCGCTGCAGCCGGCCAAAAGCGTGGCCGCCGTAAGGGCGGCGCACAGGATCCTGAGCGGCCGCGTCGTCATCGGTACTCGCTTAGCCGGGGCCACAGTCCGAGAGCGACGGCGACGGCTGCGCCCAGGCTCAGCACGATGGCACCCACTGTGGCGCCGGACAGTCCCCGCCGCGCGTTGAGGACGTCGTCGCGTAATTCATGACGGCTCTGCTCCATGGCCTTGACAAGTGCGCGGTCGAGTTTGTCGAACGCCGGGGTGGAGTCGTTCTCTCCGCTGCCCAGGGCCACCTGCGTGGCGGCCCGATAATTACCGACCGATATGTAGACGTTGATCCGATCGTCGGCCCGCCGCCACTGCGACAGCAGTTGAGCGGCACCCTGCAAGTCGCTCTTGTCGACGGCGTCCTGACGAGCCAGATATTCGTCGAGCTGCTTGTGCATGGCGTCGATGCGTTGATAGAAGGATTGCTTGCGGGTTTCTTCGTCCCCGCGCCGAATCAGCGACAAGGTCTCGTCGGCACGCGCCTGCTGCGCACTGATGGACATGTTGGTGATGGTCTTCAGTGACTCTGCCGCAGTGTTTTTCGCGCTACGGCTACCGGCGGTGGAAATGGCGAGCGCGGTACCCACCCAGACCACCATAACCAGAATCGCGAGTGCACCGGCGACAAGACCGGGGTTGATCCGCCGGTTGGTGTGCCGGGCCAGCCAGCGGTGCGAGAACGAGCCGAACACCGCCGTCGCGAGAACGACGAGGATCACCGGAGCCGGGATCTGGGTGGACGCGGTGGTTTCGGTGTCCACCCGCTCCGAGGTCTCGCTGTACAGCCGCGCGGCGTCCGGCAAGATCGCCGACTGCATCAGCGTGGACGCTTCGGACAGGTACGACGAGCCGACGGGATTACCGGCCCGGTTGTTGGTCCGGGCGATTTCGATCAGCCCGGTGTACACCGCCAGCTCAGCATTGACCCTGCCGAGTAACTGCACCAGCGGCTCATCGGTCAGCCCGCTGGACGCCCTGGTCACCGCCACCGCCGCGTCAGTGATCGCCTGCTCGTAACGCTGCCGGACGGTGCGCGGCTCGGCTTGCGCGATGAAGGCGGTCGCGGCGGCCGCATCGGCCACCGACAGCGTGGTGTACAGCCGCCCGGCCGCGAAGGCCAGCGGCTCGGTGTGGTTCAGCACGGTGGTCAGCGCATGCTGTCGCTGGTTGATCGTGGTCGACGTGGCGAACGCGCTTAGCCCGCCGAGGATTGCCAGGACCAGACCGATGGACAGAATGCGACCCGGCGTCGTGGCAACGAACCACCAGCGGGGGTGGGCCGACTCAATCGGCGACCGCGAACCAAGCGGCTCAGTCGACGGGTGCGCCAACTCAACGGTCACGTCTGTTCGGACCTCATCTTTCCCAGCGTGCTTGTAATGAACTCTATAAGCGAAGTCTAAGAGTCTTTTCCTGAGATGCGGGGACCTGCCCACTCAGATTTCCCGACTTGTTACCAGCCCGCGACACACGCCGCATCGACATCGGGTGCTGCTTATCCTGAACGCGTGCGCGGCGACGGTGACGGATGGGTGGTGTCCGACACCGGCAACCCTTACTGGGGGCGGTTCGGCGCGGCGGGTTTGTTGCTCCGGGCGCCGTTGCGCGACGGCACCCCGGCGGTGTTGCTGCAGCACAGGGCGCCGTGGAGCCATCAGGGCGGAACGTGGGGTCTGCCGGGTGGCGCCCGCGACAGCCACGAGACCGCCGAGGAGGCCGCCGTCCGGGAAGCTCACGAGGAGGCCGGTCTGCCCGGCGAGCTGCTATCGGTACGGGGAACCGTGATCACCGCCGAGGCGAGCGGCACCGACTGGACCTACACGACGGTCGTCGCTGACGCCGCAGAACTGCTGCAGACGGAAGCCAATTACGAGAGCGCCGAGATGCGTTGGGTCGGTGAAGACGAGGTGGCCGCCCTGCCGCTGCATCCCGGCTTCGCGGCCAGTTGGCAACGGCTGCGGACCGCGCAGGAGGCCCTGCCGCTAGACCATGACGACGAGCTGCGGCTCAGCCTGCCGCGCACGGTCGAGGTCGAGCAAGGGGTCTTCGTGTGGTGCACCGCGGGCCACCCAGATCAGGCGCCGTCGCAGCTGAGCTCCCGGATCAGCTCGCTGCTGCAAGTGCCGAACTGAGCTGCTCGGCCGCGGCCCGGGGATCTTCCGCGCCGGTGATGGCCCGGACGACGACGATGCGCCGCGCGCCGGCGTCCAGCACGTCCGGCAGTCGATCCACGTCGATGCCGCCGATGGCGAACCAGGGTTTGTTGCCCGCCAGCTCGGCAGCGGCCCGCACCAGCGCCAGCCCGGGCGCGGTGCGTCCGGGCTTGGTCGGGGTCGGCCAACACGGCCCGACGCAGAAATAGTCGACGTCCTCGCTGATCGCTGCGCCGACCTGCTGACGATCGTGGGTGGAACGGCCGATCACCGTGTCCGGGCCGACGATCTCGCGCGCCACGCTCAGCGGCAGGTCGTCTTGGCCCAGGTGCAGCACCGCGGCACCGGCGGCGCGGGCGATGTCGGCGCGGTCGTTGACGGCCAACAGGGCGCCGTGTCGCCGCGCCGCGTCGCCGAGTATCTCCAGCGCCGCCAATTCGTCGCGGGCCTCGAGCGGGCCCAGCCGGTGCTCAGCGGCCGAGCCCTTGTCGCGCAGTTGAATGACGTCGACCCCGCCGGCCAGCGCGGCGTCGGCGAATTCGGCCAGGTCGCCACGGTCGCGACGCGCGTCAGTGCACAGGTACAGTCGCGCGTTCGCGAGTCGCGCCGAAGGTTGGTGCACACCGCGACGCTAGCGACTACCGTGGGGAGTCGACGCGGGAGTCCCGGGCACGGGGGCTGAGAGTGGACACGAGTACCTGTCCTTACCGTCACACACCTGATCCGGATCATGCCGGCGAAGGGAGCGAAGATGCCACCGGACGCGGGAACGCTGGCCGTCATTGGCGGCGGTGTCATCGGGCTGTCTGTGGCGCGCCGCGCGGCGCAAGCCGGTTGGTCGGTGCGGGTGCATCGGTCCGGTCAGCCCGGTGCGTCGTGGGTGGCCGCCGGAATGCTGGCGCCGCACAGCGAAGGCTGGCCCGGCGAGGAGCGATTGCTGCAGCTGGGTCTGGCGTCGCTGCGGCTCTGGCAGCAGGGCGGATTCACCGACGGCCTACCCGGCCAGGTGATCACCGCGCGGGAGTCCTTGACGGTCGCCGTCGACCGTGCCGACGTCGCCGACCTGCGCACGGTCGCCGACTGGTTGTCCACGCAAGGTCATCCGGTGATCTGGGAGTCGGCGGTGCGCGACGTGGAACCGATGCTGGCGCAAGGCATTCGGCATGGTTTCCGGGCGCCCACCGAGCTCGCGGTGGACAATCGCGCGCTGCTCGACGGGCTGTCGGCGGCGTGCGAACAACTAGGCGTCGACTGGGACGGGCCGGTTGCCGATCTGGACGCGGTCCATGCCGACGCGGTCGTGATCGCCAACGGTATCGATGCCCCGGCCTTGTGGCCCGGTCTGCCGATTCGGCCGGTGAAGGGTGAAGTGCTGAGATTGCGTTGGCGCAAGGGGTGTATGCCGTTGCCGCAAAGAGTAATTCGGGCTCGGGTGCACGGACGTCAGGTTTATGTGGTGCCACGCGCCGACGGCGTGGTGGTCGGCGCGACCCAGTACGAGCACGGCCGCGACACCGCCCCCAGCGTGTCCGGGGTGCGGGATCTGCTCGACGACGCGTGCGCGGTCATGCCGGCGCTCGGCGAGTACGAGCTGGCCGAGTGCATTGCCGGCCTGCGTCCGATGACGCCGGACAACCTGCCCCTGGTGGGACGTCTGGACGCCCGGACGCTGATCGCTGCCGGCCACGGCCGATCCGGTTTCCTGCTGGCACCGTGGACGGCTGAACAGATTGTGTCCGAACTCATTCCGGTTGGAGTCCACACGTGATCATTCGTGTCAACGCCGACGACCTCGAGGTCGACGACCACACCACGGTTGCAGCGCTGTTGCAGTCGCTGGGCTACCCGGACCGCGGCATCGCGGTCGCGGTCGACCAGGCCGTCCTGCCGCGATCCCGCTGGGCCACAGCGCTTTCCGACGGTGCAAACATCGAAGTGGTGACGGCGGTGCAGGGTGGCTGACTCGAAACTGACCATCGCCGGGCGCAGCTTCACATCTCGGTTGATCATGGGTACCGGCGGCGCGGCGAACCTTGCGGTCCTCGAAGAGGCCTTGATCGCATCGGGTACCGAGTTGACCACCGTCGCAATGCGCCGCGTCGATGCCGAGGGCGGCACCGGCATGCTCGATCTGTTGAGCCGACTGGGCATCACACCGCTGCCCAACACCGCGGGCTGTCGCGGCGCCGCCGAAGCGGTGCTCACCGCGCAGCTCGCTCGCGAAGCGTTGGGCACCGAATGGATCAAGCTGGAAGTGATCGCCGACGAGCGCACCCTGTTGCCCGATGCCGTCGAATTAGTCCGTGCCGCCGAACAATTGGTTGACGACGGATTCGTGGTGCTGCCGTACACCAACGACGACCCGGTGCTGGCCAAACGATTGGAAGACACCGGGTGCGCGGCGGTGATGCCGCTCGGTTCGCCGATCGGCACGGGGCTGGGAATCGCCAACCCGCACAACATCGAAATGATCGTCGCCCAAGCCGGTGTGCCGGTTGTCCTCGACGCCGGGATCGGCACCGCCAGTGATGCCGCGCTCGCGATGGAGTTGGGTTGCGACGCCGTGCTGTTGGCCACCGCGGTGACCCGCGCCGCCGATCCACCCGCGATGGCCGCCGCAATGGCAGGCGCCGTCACCGCGGGGTATCTGGCCCGGCGTGCCGGTCGCATTCCGAAGCGATTCTGGGCGCAGGCGTCGAGCCCGTCGATATGACCGGGCGGTACGTGGCGCTCGGCAGCTCGATGGCCGCCGGACCCGGAATCCGGCCCTCGGCCGCGGGCGCGCCGTTCCGGTCGGGCCGATCGGCGCGCAACTACGCCCATCTGGTTGCCGAGCGATTGAAGCTCGACCTCGTCGACGTCACCTTCTCCGGCGCCACCACGGCCCACGTGCTCACCGGCCGTCAGCGCCGTGCCCAGCCCCAGATCGAGGCGCTGGATGGCTCCGAAGAGCTGGTGACCATCACCATCGGCGGCAACGACGTCGGATACGTGCCGCTGCTGATGGCCGCTTCGCTGCCCACGGTCGTCCGCAGACTGCCTCCGATCGCCGCTGGTCTGCGTGAGCTGTTCGACCGCGACGCCCGCGGGAAAGCCCTCAACGGGATCGAAGCGGCGTTGCACGCCGTCGGTGCCGCGGTGCGGCAGCGGTCGCCTCGGGCGCGGGTCGTGTTCGTCGACTATCTCACCCTGTTGCCGCCGGTAGGCGAAGAGGCTGCTCCGCTGTCAGCGGAGCACGCGGACCTGGGTCGCGTGATCGCCGCACGTCTGGAGGGAGCCACCGCGGCGGCTGCGCAGGCCACCGGCTGCGAGGTCGTGCGGGCCGGGCACGCCAGTCGAAACCATCACGGCTGGTCCGCGGATCCCTGGGCGGTTGCCGCGGGTTTGCCGTTGCCATGGCGTCCCGCGCCGTTTCATCCCAACGCCGCGGGCATGCGGGCCGTGGCCGATCTGATTCTGAAGCAGACCGACCGAGCCTGATTAGGTTTTCGGCGCCTGGGTAGTTCTACCGAAGCACCCATGCAGCCAAACAACGAAATTAATCCGTCGACATGACACTGAGAACACACGTGGACAGTCGGGGCTACGACCATGCGGCGCTCCTGTACCACTCGGAGCGCGAATACGTGGACCGGCTCGTGCAATTCATCAGCGACGGTTTGGAGCTTCTGGAGCCCGTCTTGGTCGCGGTTCCAGGGGACAGATTGGCATCGTTGCGCGGCGCTTTGGGTGATGCGGCCGCCGAGGTGACGATGGCCGACATCACCGACTTTGGCCGCAATCCAGGACGCATCCTGGCCGGGCAACTGTCCTTCGTCGAACGGCATACAGGCCAGCGTGTCCGCGTGGTCGCCGAATCGGCCTGGGTGGGCCGGAGTGCCTCTGAATACCTCGCGTGCATGCAGCACGAAGCCCTCGCCAATATCGCGTTCGCCGGTACGGACATCGCCGGCCTGTGCCCCTACGACGCGTCCTGCCTGGACGAAAGCGTCCTGGCCGATGTCCGCCTCACGCATCCGCAGATCTGGCTGGGTGGATCGCGGCGACATTGCCCGGAGTACGCGGTCGATGCCGCGCTCGACCAGTGCAACCAACCGTTGGCGACCAGTGCGGCCGCGGTGACACACACCGTCGCGCAGGCGGGGGATCTGGCCGGCGCCCGCCGATGCGGTGAACGTTATAGCCGGCTGCTCGGGATGTCCGCGGAGCGAGTCGCCGATCTGCTGTTGGTTGCCACCGAGTTGGCGACCAACAGCCTCGACCACGCCGGGGGCGCCTGCCGAATGGCGTTCTGGTACGAGAACGGATACGTGGTCTGCGAGGCGCGCGACATGGGCTACTGGGCCGACCCGCTGGCAGGCCGCCGACCACCCGTCGCGGGCGGCCCCGGTCCCTACGGTCTGTTTGTGGTCAACGCGATCGCCGACTTGTTACGCACGCACTCCACGGCCGCGGGCACCACGATCCAGGCGTATCTGCGACTCGACGATTCCGCCGAAGCCGCCAGTTGACGGTGCACCTCGGCGCGGACGTCTAACCTGGGGCGCGATGATGAGCAAATCAAGACCAATCCTGGCCGCCGTCGCGGCTCTGCTGTTGGCGACCGGCGGGTGTGCGTCCTCCGACACCGCCAATTCGATGACCCCGAGATCGGGTCCGGACTTCGCGGCCGCCTTGCACGGGCGGGTCAGCAGCGACGCGATGATGGCTCACTTGACCAAGCTGCAGGACATCGCCAATGCCAACGGCAACACCCGCGCGGTCGGCACTCCCGGCTACGACGCCAGCGTCGATTACGTCTCGGGTAAGTTGCGGGACAAGGGTTTTGACGTGAAGACCATGCAATTCGAGGCGCACGTCTTTCACGCCGAACCGGGATCGTTGACCGTTGCCGGCAGGAAATTCGACGCGCGTGCGCTGGAGTACAGCCCCGCCACCCCGCCGGTCGGAGTGACCGGTCCGCTGGTGGCCGTGCCGACCGACGCAAGCCCCGGCTGCAATGCCGCCGACTACGACAAACTCCCGGTCAACGGCGCGGTCGTGCTGGTAGACCGTGGCACCTGCCCGTTCGCCCAGAAGGAAGGCAACGCCGCGCAACGCGGCGCGGTGGCGATCGTCGTGGCGGACAACGTCGTCGAGGAGCAGATGGGCGGCACCCTCGGCGAGACCACCGACGTCAAGATCCCGGTCGTCAGCGTCACCAAACCCGATGGCGCGCTGCTTCGGACCACCCAGGGGGATGCGACGGTACAACTCTCCGCCGACACCAAGACCATTCAGGCCCGCAACGTGATCGCCCAGACCAAGACCGGGTCGACCAGCGATGTGGTGATGGCCGGGGCACACCTCGACAGCGTTCCCGAGGGTCCCGGCATCAACGACAACGGATCCGGTGTGGCCGCGGTTCTGGAGACCGCTCTGCAACTAGGCAGTTCGCCAGGGATCCACAACGCGGTGCGATTCGGCTTCTGGGGTGCTGAGGAGCTTGGGCTGATCGGCTCGCGGAAGTACGTGGAGTCGTTGGATATCGAAGCGCTCAAAAACATTGCGCTATACCTGAATTTCGACATGCTCGCGTCGCCGAACCCGGGCTACTTCACCTACGACGGCGACCAGTCGTTGCCGGCTGACAAGCGGGGTAATCCGGTGGTGCCCGAGGGCTCCGCCGGAATCGAGCGGACGCTGGCCGCCTACCTCAACTCCGCTGGAAAGACGCCGCAGGACACGTCGTTTGACGGCAGGTCCGACTACGATGGCTTCACCCAGGCCGGCATCCCGTCGGGCGGCTTGTTCTCCGGCGCGGAGAACAAGAAGTCTTCGCAAGAGGCCAAGCTGTGGGGCGGTGAAGCGGACCAGCCGTTCGACCCGAACTATCACAAGAGCACTGACACCTTGGAGCACATCGACCGCGCCGAATTCGGCATCAACGGCGGTGGTGTCGCCTATGCGATTGGTCTATACGCTCAAGATCTCAATGGCCGCAACGGTATTCCGGTCCGTGAGGACCGGACCCGTCACCAGCTGACCAAGAAGTGAGTTGCGGCTACAGACCGGGCAGACAGATCGGGGCGCCATAGCAGGGCGGCGGGCCGTGCGGTGGGGGAGTCGCTCCGTCCCAGACGAACTGGCCGGCATTGCCCATTCCACCGACGGGGACCCAGAACCAGGTGTGGCAGATGTTGTTGTCCCAGTGGACGTCGTCCATGGGTAAGGACTGTCCCGGACACCATTGGTGGGGTTGCGAGAAGTTGTCCCCGGGTGCAGCCTGGGCAGTGCCGGTCGCCAGCGCGGCCACCGCGACGACGCCTGACAGCAGTGCAGCGGCGAGGTTCCGCTTCGGATTGATGTTCATGGCGATTACGCTAAGCAGCGGCACTGAATGAATCCTTAACGCCCGGTCAGTCGCCGGTACGCTCGAACTTGTCTTCAAAATCTCCTCCGGCACAAGCGCTTCCAGTCGTCACGTTGTGGCCGTGGCCGGTGAGCAGTGGAATCGGATCTTGCAGCGGCTCGGGCAGCGGATATTCCGCGCTGAGTTTGATATTCACCGTCCCGCCGAGATTGCAGGGCACCGTGCCCTCGTCGTTGCGGGTCCATTTGCCGCCGCTGAACACCAGGGGCACCACGCCGTCGATCGCATGAAACAAGCTCATGCACCGATCACCGGTGCGCAGACACACGGTACGGACCGTGAGATCGTCTTGTCCCGGTGCGGACCCGCCGTTCGCGTAGGTGATCGTTTCGTGGTATCGCCCGCGTAGGGCTGTGGACGGGGATGCCGCCCGCGGCGGCAATGTGGCCGGATCGGGGACTTTGGAGAGGTCGGGATCGCCCGTGCGGGTGAAGGTTACGGTTCGCTTCGCCGTGCTGCAGCTGTTGGTGGTGGACCTGGTGGTTTCACCGGACAGGCTGCCGTCGGATTGCGGCTGCAGGGTGAACACCACCCAGACTTCGGTCGGCGCGTCGTTGCAGGACGTGGACCCGAGACCCACGGCAAGCCAGCTACCGCCCACCTGATCGAACACCAAATTCGAGACGAGCACGACTCCGCTACCACCGACGTAGGACGCGGTCGCGATACAGCCGCCGGATCCGCACGCGGAGCGCACATCCCAGGTGCCAGTCATGGGCGGAGCACCCGCGACCGCTTTACCCTCCAGGTCGGTGCCGGGACCGTAGTCCGCCCGGTAGGTGCCGCTGAACGCGTGGGCTGTGGCCGCGGTCGCGGTCGATGGTGTGGTGCCGGTCCGATCGTGGTGCCGCACAAACGTCATACCCGCAAAAACCGCCGCGGCCACCAGCAGCAACGCGGTAACCGCCAGCGACGCAATCAATGTCGGGCGTGAAACACGCGGCGTGCTGGTCATCAGGGTGGGCGCGGGCGCAGGTGGGCCCGGCGGCGGTGCGGGTGGCGATTGGTGGACGTGGCCGGAAGGCGGGCTGAGAAGAGTGCTCAGCTCGCGGGCGAAGTCTCGGCAACTGGGATACCGGTCGGCGGGCGCCTTGGCCATCGCCCGGGCCAGCACCGGATCCAGCACCGCCAACTCCGGCCGACGTTCGCCCAGCGAAGGTACCGGAGCCGCAACATGTTTGGTGATCACCACGGCGGGGTTGGAATCGACGTACGGTGGCGCCCCAGTCAACAGGTCAAAGGCGGTGCACGCCAGTGCATATTGATCGGTCCGACCGTCGAGCGGCTCACCTCTCAACTGCTCGGGCGCCGCGTACGCCATCGTGCCGACGGCCATATTCGTCGCGGTCAGCCCCGATGGGTCATCGATCAGACGCGCGATACCGAAGTCGGCCAGGAAAATTCGTTGTGCTTGTGGATCCAGCAGGATGTTGGCCGGTTTCACGTCGCGGTGCAGCAAGCCCCGTTGATGCGCATAATCCAACGCCGACGCGACCGCCGTGATGATCTCCAGCGCTTCACTGACGGGCAGGCCGTCTGGATGGTGCTCGCGCACCAGCCGGGAGGCGTCCGTGCCCCCGACGTAATCCATCGAAATCCACAACTGACCGTCGTATTCACCGCGGTCATGAACACCCAAGATGTTGGGATGCGACAAGCTGGCCGTCAGATCGGCCTCACGCAGAAACCGCGCCCGATATTGCGGGTCCGCGGTCCACTGCGTCGGCAGCACCTTCAGCGCGTCCTGGCGCGGCAACCGGGGATGCGCGGCCAAATACACCGTGCCCATGCCGCCGGCGCCCAGCACCCGCAGGATCGTGAATCCCGCGAACGCTTCGCCTACCGATACCGGCATGGGCAAATCCTAACTGGAAGCTATGCTGCTGTTGTTTAGCTGGCGAACCTGGTGAGCGCAGAAACGTCATGATGGCCGATGGATTGGGCACGGGGCGGTCCTTTGCGGGTGCCCAGTTCGGTGTATTGGGGCCGTTGCAGGTGCGCATGGGCGATGAATCGCTGCCCTTGGGCACACCGAAGCAGCGTGCGGTGCTGGCGATGTTGGTCGTCAATGCGAACCGACCGGTGGGCATCGACTCGCTCATCGGTGCCGCATGGGATCAGCGGCCGCCGCAGGGAGCGCGGGCCACGCTGCACGCCTACATTTCTAACTTGCGTCGGCTGATGAGCGACGCCGGCATTGACCGTTCCGTGCTGGCCAGCACACCGCCGGGCTATCAACTGTCTATCAACGACGATCAGTACGACTTTGGCCGCTTCATCGCCGAGAAAAACGCCGGCGTGCAGGCCGCGGCCGACGCGGAGTTCGAGCAGGCCAGCCAGCACCTGTTGGCCGCGCTAGGCGAGTGGCGCGGCCCGGTTCTGGAGGACCTGAGCGACTTTCACTTCGTGGAGACCCTGGCCGCGGCGATCGACGAAGAGCGGGTTCTTGTCTACATCGCGCGTGCCGAAGCCGAAATCGCTTGCGGTCGACCGAATAACGTGATCGCCGAGCTGGAGGCGTTGACCGCCAGGCACGGCTATCGGGAACCGTTGTGGGCGCAGTTGATTACCGCCTACTACTTGTCCGACCGTCAGTCAGATGCGCTGGACGCGTACCTGCGGCTGAAAGCGCTACTCGCGGAAGACTTGGGCATCGACCCGAGCTGGACGATCCGGGAACTCTACGAGCGGATCCTGCGCCAAGAGCCGTTGGACGCTCGCAAGGTTGCCCAATCGCACGCCGAGGACACCATTGTCGCGCAGTCGGACAACGCAATCCGAGTCCGCCGGACTGCGACGGCCGCACTGGTCGGCGCGGACGGGCGACGCTATGCGTTAGCCGGCACGGCCACCCGGATAGGCCGCAGCCCGGACAACGACATCGTGCTGTCCGACGCCAAGGTCAGCCGCCACCACGCCGTCATCGCCGATGACGGTCGGACGATGCTCATCACCGATCTGGCATCGGCCAACGGGGTCCGGGTGCGCCGGAAACGTATCGACCCCAGTGCCGAACTGCGCGATGGCGATCGCATTCGGATCGGCGACCAAGAATTCACGCTCGAGACCGGGGCCGGCCCGGCCGCGCCGTAGCCGTAGTCGGGTGAGCGGTCCGTTAAGGATCCAGTAAGCGCTGTACCGCATCGTGAGCGAGCGCAGGTGTTGCACCGCAACACCGCACCCTCATGAAAGGACAACGCACATGAAGATTCTGCCCGCCAGCATCGAGGAACACATCGACCGCGTCGATCGCAGTCGCAGCCTGATCATCGGGATCAGCGCGGGACTGGTCGCTTTCTGGTGCCTCTACCGGGTGCTGTGGTCGATCTATCTGTCGCTGACGTACGACTTCTTGTTCTCCTCGCTCGTGTTCTCCATTGTGCTGTGGGGTGTGATCGGCGTCGTCGCGACGGTTGCAGCCACCGGATTCCTCACTCGCTACGCCAAGCGACCTTGAGCCGGAGAGATGGCCAACTCGTATCGGCCCGAACCCCCACAGTTGCTGCCCACCACCGTCGACGACGGCCGCGCCCCGGGTGTGTACTACCGGATCGACGGAGAGTTGGTGCCGGTACTGCACATCTGGCTCGACGGCAGCGTGCCGGTGTTCTTCGAGCACCATGTCATTTTATGGAAGGACCCTGGGCTCGATATCGGGCTCAGGGGCAAGGGTGCGCTCAAGCGGATGATCGCGGGCATGCAACTGCTGATGACCGAGGCGCGCGGGCCGGGCCAGATCGCGTTTTCGCGTGACGGCACCGGCCACGTCTTTCCGCTGCATTTGCGGCCCGGCGCTGCGGTCGAGGTTCGCGAGCACCAATACCTCGCGGCCACCGGCAATTTGGAGTACGGATACACCCGCCAGAAGGGGATCCGAAACATGTTGTTCGGCTCGACCGGGTTCTTCGTGGACCGGTTCGCCGCGACACAGTCAGAGGGCGTGGTGTGGCTGCACGGCTACGGGAACGTCTTTGAAAAAGTTCTCGCCCCCGGTGAGCAGATCGATGTGGAGCCGGGAAGTTGGATCTTCCGGGACGAAAGTGTGCGGATGGATCCGCAGGTTTATGGACTTCGGACCGGAATGTTCGGTGGCAGCGGCAATCTCGTCTTCAATCGCTTCACCGGCCCCGGTCGGGTTGGACTTCAGTCGATGTACGTCGACATGTCCGGTGACGTGTCGACGTGAGCGTACTGCGCATTAAGGATCCATAAAGCCCGCTGCCGCACTGTGATTAGGCATCACGTTCACAACACAAACAAGGAGTCCATCAATGAAACGCGAAGTCCTGATCATGGCCGGTACGGCGGCCACCCTCGCCACGGTGATGGTGGGTTGTTCACACCACGACACGGCCACCCACGTCGGTAATGCTGCAGTGGCACCCGCCGGCTCGTCGAACACCAAGGTGCTCGTCGACGGTAAAGATCAAAACGTCAAGGGCCAGGTCGCCTGCACCACCACCGCCGGCACGGTCAACATCGCCATCGGTGGTGGGGCCGGTTCGTCCGGTGTTCCCACCGGCATCGGCGCCGTGCTGACCGATGCCAACCCGCCGGTCGTCAAATCCGTTGCGCTGGGCAATGTCAACGGCGTCACGCTGGGCGTCGGCGGCACCAGCGGCAAGGCCAACGCCACCAAGGACGGCAGCACGTACAAGATCAGCGGCACCGCCAGTGGTGTGGACATGTCCAACCCGATGGCAGGACCGGTGAACAAGTCGTTCGAACTCGACGTCGCCTGCCCCTAACACCGGCTCTGTCCGGTCACCGAGCGTCGCCACGCCGACATTCGGTGGCCGGACGGCCGCAGTGAATCAGACGAAAGGAACACCCATCATGAAAAACAACAAACCCATGGTCATCCTGGCCGGGGCGATCGCCGCGTTCTTCGTAATCTCGTTCGTGATTCGCTTTGTCGCGTTGAGCGAACTCGGCCTGCCCGGTGGTTGGACGCTCTACTTCGGCCTGCCGGTCGGAGGCATCGGCCTGCTGATTATCTTGTTGCGACTCGGGCTGCTCAATCTCGGCCAAGGTTCGACCGCGACGATTCAGCCCCTGCAGCACCACGGTGTTGCCCACACGCCGTGGACGCCGGCGCCAACCGCGGCGCCGACGACGCAACGACTGCAGGAGATCGAGAACCTGCGTGCCAGCGGCGCCATCTCCGACGAGGAGTACACCGCGGAGCGTGCGCGGATCATCGCAAGCCTGTAGAACCTCCTGCGGTTCAACCGATCTCCGATAGCTTCGGCATCACCTCGTCGCCGAAGCGTTTCACGAAGCCGGCAGGATCCGGTGTGCCTGGCATCGGGCCGGTGTTGATCATGTCGATGCCGAGTTCGGAGAACCGCTCGAGCTTGCTGAGGTATCCGTCGAGATTCTCGAACGGGTCCTCAAAGAAGCCAACGGTTTTCCGGATATCGGCGACATCACGACCCACCGTTTCGCAATGGCGGGTCAACACGTCGATCTTGTGAGTGAGGACGTCGATGTCGGAATCAGTCGAGTTCCAGATATCGGAGTACTGCGCGACCAGGCGCAGCGTCTTCTTCTCACCACCGCCACCGATCAGGACCTGCGGCCGCCGGATCGGCTGGGGCTGACAGATCGTCTCGGCCAACTGGTAGTGCTTGCCGTCATAGGGCCCGTCGTTCTCGCTCCACATCTGCTGACAGATCTGCAACGTCTCTTCAAGCATCTCGAATCGATCGCGCAGCGGCGGATACGGAACTCCCAGAGCGAGATGCTCACGCTCATACCACGCCGCGCCGATGCCGAACATCGACCGGCCCTGCGAGAGCACGTCAAGAGTCGTCACCGTTTTGGCCAGCAGCCCCGGATGCCGGTAGGTGACCCCGGTGACCAGCAACGCCAGGGTGATGTTCGTCGTCCGGCCGGCCAGGTAGCCCAGCGAGGTGTAGCCCTCCAAGAAGGGATCTTCCGCGCGCCCAACATTTTCCATCTGGAAGAAGTGATCGGCCAGCGTGAACATCGTCGCGCCGATGTCTTCGGCGGCCGTCGCGGTAGCCAACAGGGCCGGCGCCAACTGGGCCGCGTCGCCCGGTAGGAAGTCGATGAAGTGTATGCCCAATTCCATTGATAGCTCCGTTCACTAGTCGGTGAGGCGCTGAAGCAGAGACAGCGCGTCGTTGATGACGCGGCGTTCCCGCTCCGAGTAGCGCTCTTGCATGGCACGGGCCAGCCATTCCTCGCGGATCTGACGATCGCTTTCCGCACGGCGCCGTCCGGCGGCGGTCAGCGAGATCATTTGTCGCCGACCGTCATTGGGGTCAGGCGCACGCCGAATAAGGCCGTGCTGGTCGAGTCCGGCCAGGATCGCGGCCATCGACTGCGGCCGCACCCGCTCGGAGGCGGCCAGCGCATTGGTCGACGATGCGCCTTCTTTCCACAGCCGGGTGAGCACCGCGGTTTGCGATGGTGTCAGACCGCCGCCGGTCGAGACGTCCTTGAGTTGGCGCCGCAGTCGGCTGAACATCACCCGCAGATCCCGGGCGGCGGCTCCTGCCGACTCGCTGATCCCGTCCACCTGACCCACCATACATTAGACAGTTCGAACTGTACAGTTTGGACTGTCTATATGGCAGGCCGGTGGCTTAGGTCGCGTCTCCGCGCAACTCCCAGAATCGGGTACTTTCCTCCGCATCGTCCGGTGTGCTGCGGACCCATATCACCGCGACGACCGTGACCAGCACCCAGCCGATGATAGCGGCCGGGATGGCCCAGAGGCGGCGCAGCAGCAGCGCCGTCTCGCACTGGCCGGCCAGGCCGGCGTCGTGGGCTTCCGGCGTCTGCGACAGGCTCGCGTTGAAGCCCCGGCCGCAGCTGATCGGCATTCCCCATTGATCGTATTGACCCACGTGCACCGGAAACCACAGCGCCAGCAGTCCGGCGGCTATCAACGCGGCGCCCACGACTCCGAGTACTACCTGACGATTGCTCACGGGTCTCCTCCAGATCAGGCCGCGTGCCGAGGTATGTGAATCCGGCATCGACAGAATTCCGCGGCGTTGCCGGTCACGTCATGCACACGTTCGAGAACAGCAGCACCGGCCACGACACGATCGCAAGGGTTATTCCGAGACCAGCATGGCCGAGATCGCGTCGGCCGTCGGTATTCCGATATCGGGGATCTACCGTTACTTCCCCGGCAAGTGCGACATCCTCGCGACGGGGTTGCGGCGTGCGGCCGATCGGGTTTCGGGCCGGCTGTCGGCGATCCTGACCGGGCTGACCGAACCGGGCCAGATGCTCACCTTGCTGATCGAGGCATACGTGGCTATCTCGTTCGCGAATCCAGATCTGGCCGCGATCTACTACACCGAGCGGGTGAACCTGACGCGGGTGGATCAGGAACTGCTGCGCAGCGTGCAGCGCTCCACGATTGATGCCTGGATGCGCTTACTGGCAGCGGCGCGGCCCGCGCTCACCAAGACGCAGGCCCGTGTTCTGGTCCATGCGGCGATGGCGCTGGTAGTCGATGTGGGACGGCTGGTGCACTACGAGAACTCGGCGGACAACTCCGCCTATTCGCAGGCGTGTGTGCGAAAACTGATGGAAGCTACGGTTTTTGGGACTGGCGGATAGCGTTCCCGCCCAGGTAAGCGAGGTATCCGATCAACCCGAGCGGGCGACGCGATTACTTTTGCGGGACATGAAGCTCCTTAGGCGATCGCGTAGTCGCTCAGCGGGAAATTCGACGCTTCTTCGATAGCTGTCGAGGTGGCCATCGGACGCAGCAGCGAGGGTTCGCCGCTCGGGTTGAAATAGTAGGAACGTGACGTGGCGCAGTTACCCAGCGTCCACAGTGAATCGCCCAGCAGTTCGGTCATCCGGTCGAGGTAGCGCGCGTTAGCCTCTTCGGTCACTTCGAAGGTGTCTGCACCCCGGCGTTTGAGCTCAGTGAAAAGCCGTTCCATCAACCGCATCTGGTATTCCATGGTGTTGAAGAAGTTCAGCCCCAAGAAGGCGAATGGGCTGGCCAAGCTGAGGTAGTTCGGGAAGTAGGGCATCGATACGCCCTGATACGCCTGGAATCGCGTGTCGCGCCACCACTTTCCGAGGTTGCGGCCATCGCGGCCGATCACCTCGATGGCCGGGAAGTTGGCCTCCCACAGGTCGAATCCGGTGGCCAGCACCAGCGTGTCGATGTGGGTCTTCGATCCGTCGGCGTTGACGATGCCGTCGGCCTCGACGCGTTCGATCCCGTCGGCCTGCAGATGCACGTGCGGTTTGGCGAAGCTGCGGAAATAGGTGTTGGAGAACGTCGGTCGCTTACACCCGATGTCGTAGTCGGGGGTGAGCTTGCGGCGCAGTTCCTTGTCACGAATTGCCAGGAACTGGTTGATCTTGCACAGATCCATCGCCGAGATGTTGAGCCGCCGGAACAGTGGTACCCGGTATCGCACCACGCCGACCGTGATCATCAACTCGTAGATGGTGTCGGTAATGGTCCGGATCATCCGCTGAGTCCACGGTAAACGGGCGAAGAGCCGTTTGGCCCGATCCGGGAACTGCAGGTCGATCTTCGGTGCCACCCAGATCGGGGTGCGCTGATAGACGGTGAGATCGACGGCCTTGTCCGCGAGTTTCGGAATCAGCTGCACTGCCGTCGCGCCGGTGCCGATGATCCCGATCCGCCTGCCGGTCGGATCGAAGTCTTCCTCCCACTCGGTGGTGTGGATGACCTTGCCGTCGAACGTGGTGATCCCAGGGATGTCGGGTGTCTTCGGCTGGGATAAAAACCCGGTGGCGGTGATCAGGTAGCGCGCCGACAGCACGTCGCCACCGGACAGCGCCACCTGCCAGCGACGGGCCTCTTCGTCCCAGCGGGCGCTTTCCACCACGGTGTTGAACCGCATGTGCCGGCGCACGTCGTACTTGTCGGCCACCCCCGCGGCGTACTCCTTGATCTCTGGTCCAGGGGTGAACAACCGCGACCAATTCGGGTTGGGTTCAAAGAAATACGAGTAAGTGGTGGTGGGGACATCGACGGCCAGGCCCGGATAGTGGTTGACATGCCAGGTTCCGCCGAGGTCGTCCTCCCGGTCGAGGATGATGAAATCGTCGATATCCATGCGCTTGAGCTGGATTGCCGCGCCGATACCGCCGAAGCCGGCCCCGACGATCAGGACCTCGAAGTCCTCCGAACTCATGGCACGACAATATACGCAGTACCCCGGGTACCGGCAATCGACGGGGCCCTAGCTGGGCTTGGTGTTCCTTGTCGCCTTCTCGGTGTGTGCGCGGTTCTCGGCGAGCAACGCCGCGTTGTCGTCCTCGAGTTCAAGAATGCGGCCGATACCGGCGAGGTTGACTCCGGCAGCGACCAATCCGCTGATCCGTCGAATGCGAGCGAGGTCGTCGGAGCTGTATCGGCGGGTGCCACCATCGCTGCGAATCGGGGCGAGCAGGCCGTGGCTCTCATAGAGCCGTAACGACTGCACGGGGATACCGGAAAGTTCCGCGGCCACCGAGATGCCATACACACCATGGCTCGCGGCTGGCAGGTCCTGAGGGTCAGGTCGATCGTTCTTCACAGTCATCCTTGGCTACAGCTACAGGAAACCTTTCTAGCATACTTGCGACTTATTCTCACCCGTGCTATATAAAATCTGTGTTGCAAGGCACAGATTACAGGTGACACAGATGGAAGATTGGAGAGGCAGGGGTGACCACCATGCTGATGCGTACCGACCCATTCCGCGAGCTGGACCGTTACACCCAGCAGGCGCTGGGCACGGCCGCCCGTCCAGCGGTGATGCCGATGGACGCCTGGCGTGAAGGCGATGCATTCTTCGTCGAGTTCGACCTACCTGGCATCGACCAGGACTCACTGGACCTCGACATCGAGCGCAACGTCGTGACTGTTCGGGCAGAACGTCCGGCCGTCGATCCGAATCGCGAGATGCTCGCGACCGAGCGGCCGCGCGGAATCTTCAGCCGCCAGCTGGTTCTCGGTGAGAATCTCGACACCGACCGCATCGAAGCCTCCTATCAGGAGGGCGTGTTGCGGCTCCGCATTCCGGTCGCGGAGAGAGCCAAGCCACGCAAGATCACCATCGGTCGTGGTGATGCGCAACGAACCCTCAACGACAAAGCCACCAAGCGCGAGGTGATCAACGCTTGACGGCGCGATGGGCGGCAGCCGGGCCGCGAGGTATCTGCGCCGGCTGCCGCCCATTGGACTTCACCCGGGAAAGGAGGTTGCGGTGTCGTCCGTCGATCCACCAGTTGTGTTCGCATCCTTGGCTGAGATCGCCCGCGAAGCCTCAACGCCGAAAGAGATGTACGCCGCGATCTGCGTCGCGGCAACATTGACGGTTCCCGGATGCGACCATGCCAGCCTGATGATCCGCCGGGACGGCGTGCACAGTACGGCCGCCGTGAGTGACTCAATCGCGCGCCAGATCGACAAACTGGAACTGGCGCTGGGTAGTGGCCCATGTCTGGACGCGATCGAAGAGTGCACCGCTCAAATTCAGACCGACCTGACCACGGACAGTCGGTGGCCGTCGTTGGCGAACCGGGTGCTCGCCGAGACACCGGTGCGCGGCGCTCTGAGCGTTCGGCTGCCGGTTGACCGGGAACGGGCCGGCGCACTCAACCTATTTTCCGACAGAGCCAATGCCTTCGACGAGCGATCAGTCGAGTGTGCGCTGGTGTTGGGCGCGTTCGCCACGGTTGCGACGAATGCCGTGGCGCAAGGCGAAGACGTCGCCTCGCTGCGACGCGGACTGGCGAGCAGTCGCGCGATCGGCAAAGCTATCGGCATGCTGATGGTGTTGAACGACGTGTCGGACGACGACGCCTTCGGCATACTGCGCCGAACATCGCAGGAGACCAACGTCAAGCTTGCCGACGTTGCGGCCGACATTGTGCGAGAGCGCAGCTGCCGCCCGGCCTGAGCGCTTACCCGCGGCCAAGCAGTCGCAGTGCCGCGGCCACCGCCAATCCGGGCACATCGAGTGTCTTGGAGCCCAGATCGTGCCGCGCACCGGCGATCTCGACGATCTGCGTCGGCGCGGGAATCAACGCCGCGGCGCCGCGTACCTCATCCGGAGTGCCGAACGGATCCGACGTGCCGTGAGTGAACACTGTCGGCGCCGCGATGTCGGGCAAGTGTTCGGTGCGGGCGCGTTCGGGCTTGCCCGGCGGATGCACCGGATAGGAGAACAACGTCAGCACCTCGACGTCCACTTCTTTCGCGGCCACCACCATGGACGTCATCCGGCCGCCGTAGGAATGGCCGCCGGCGATCAGCGGGCCGTCGGCCAAGCCGCGGCAGACGGTGATGGCCTCGACAATGCCGGCGCGATCGCCTGTCCCCGAACCCGAGGGCGGGCCTTTGGCTCGTCTCCGCCGGTAGGGCAGGTTGTAGCGGACGGCAAGCCAGCCGCGTCGGGCCCACTCGTCGCAAAGTCTTTGCAGCAGCGGCGATTCACTGTTGCCGCCGGCGCCGTGCGTCAGCACCACCACACCGGCCGGTGTTCCGTCCGGTTCGTGGGCGACGCCCGCGATCTGCCCCAGGTCGATCACGGGTGCAGCCTAAACAACGGAGATACCGGGCCATGGCCGTGTCCGAGTGGATAGGAGTTCCGCAGGCATTCGGTGACCCAGCCTTTGGCGAACGAGACCGCGTCGAGCACCGGGTAACCGTGCGCCAGCGCGCAGGCCGTCGCGGCGGCCAATGTGTCGCCCGCGCCGTGGTCGTTTGTGGTGTCTACCCGCGGTGCATTGAACTCGTGAAAGTCGTTGCCATTGAACAATAAATCGGTGCTGCTGGTCGACCCTTGCAGGTGTCCGCCCTTGACCATTGCCCATCTCGGCCCCAGCGCGTGCAGGGCGCGAGCCGCATCGGCCTGAGTTTTCGCGTCGACGACGTCGATACCGACCAGCAGCCGTACCTCGTGCAGATTGGGTGTCACCAAGGTCGCCAGCGGAAACAGTTCGGCCCGAAGCGAATCCAGTGCGGGGTCATCGAGCAGAGGATCGCCGTGCATCGATGCAGACACCGGGTCGACCACCAGTGGCACGCCGGCACCGTGCTCGCGCCAACTCTGCGCGACCGCGTTGATGATCTCGGCCGATGCGAGCATCCCGGTCTTGGCGGCCTGCAGTCCGATATCGTCGCACACCGCCGCGATTTGCGCGACGACCACCTCGGCCGGGATCTTGTGAAAGTCCTTGACGCCCACCGAGTTCTGTACCGTCACCGCCGTTACCGCGCAGAGCGTGTGCACGCCCAGCAGGGTGCAGGTGCGGATGTCGGCCTGAACACCCGCGCCTCCACCGGAGTCCGATCCGGCGACCGTCAGCACCCGCAGTGGCGTCGTACCGGACGGCGCCAGCGGAAGGTAACTCACTGGGCGAGCGGCAGATACACCCGGTTGCCGTGCTCGGCAAACTCGACCGACTTCTCCGCCATGGCGGCCTCGATGGCTTCCTCGCTGTCGAGTCCGTGCTTGGCCGCGTACTCCCGGACGTCCTGGGTGATCCGCATCGAGCAGAACTTCGGCCCGCACATCGAGCAGAAGTGGGCGGTCTTGGCCGGCTCGGCCGGCAGCGTCTCGTCGTGATACTCCCGCGCGGTGTCGGGATCGAGCGACAGTGCGAACTGATCGTGCCAGCGGAATTCGAAGCGCGCCTGCGACAACGCGTTGTCCCGCTCTTGTGCGTGCGGATGCCCCTTGGCCAGATCGCCGGCGTGGGCCGCGATCTTGTAGGCGATCACACCGTCCTTGACATCCTTGCGGTCGGGCAGGCCGAGGTGTTCTTTGGGTGTGACGTAGCACAGCATCGCCGTGCCGGCCTGGGCGATGATCGCCGCGCCGATCGCCGACGTAATGTGGTCATACGCCGGTGCGATGTCGGTGGTCAGCGGCCCCAGCGTGTAGAACGGGGCCTCCTCGCACAGCTCCTCTTCCAGCCGCACGTTCTCGACGATCTTGTGCATCGGGACGTGGCCCGGGCCTTCGATCATCACCTGTGCACCATGGGCTTTCGCGATTTTGGTGAGCTCGCCCAGGGTGCGTAGCTCGGCGAACTGCGCGGCGTCGTTGGCGTCGGCGATCGATCCCGGACGCAGCCCGTCGCCGAGTGAGAATGTCACGTCGTACTGGGCGAAGATGTCGCACAGTTCCTCAAAGTTGGTGTACAGGAACGATTCCTGATGGTGGGCCAGGCACCAGGCGGCCATGATCGAACCCCCTCGGGACACGATGCCGGTCACTCGCTTGGCGGTCAGTGGCACGTACCGCAGCAACACCCCGGCGTGCACGGTCATGTAGTCCACGCCCTGCTCGCACTGCTCGATCACGGTGTCGCGGTACATCTCCCACGTCAGCAGCGTCGGGTCGCCGTTGACTTTCTCCAGCGCCTGATAGATCGGCACGGTGCCGACCGGCACCGGTGAGTTGCGCAGGATCCATTCGCGGGTGGCGTGAATGTCCTTGCCGGTGGACAAATCCATGATGGTGTCCGCGCCCCAGCGGGTGGCCCACACCATCTTGTCGACCTCTTCGGCGATCGACGACGTGACCGCCGAGTTGCCGATGTTCGCGTTGACCTTCACCGCGAACGCCTTGCCGATGATCATCGGCTCGCTCTCGGGGTGGTTGTGATTGGCCGGGATCACCGCCCGGCCGCGGGCAACCTCGTCGCGGACCAGGTCGGCCGGCATCTGCTCGCGTGCGGCGATGTAGGCCATCTCGGCGGTGATCTCGCCGGCGCGGGCCCGCTGCAGCTGGGTGCCGCGGTCGCGGACCACGCCCGGGCGCGCCGACAGGCCGGCAGTCACGTCGATCACCGCGTCAGGATCGGTGTAGGGGCCGGAGGTGTCGTAAAGGTCGAGGTGTTCGCCGTTGGAGAGATTGACCCGGCGGAACGGGACCTTGGCGGCGGGCCCAGCGGGGGACACCTCAAGGTCTCGGTAGATCTTCTGACTGCCGGCGATCGGGCCGGTGGTCACGGTCGGTTCGACTGCTAATTCGGTCATTTCCGGTCTCCCTACGTCGGCATTACCCGGTCAGGTTCTTACGGTCGACGGCCCCGAGCCGTCCTCTCAGCGCACCGGGTGTGCGCTCCCGTGTATCTATTGCGCTTCCACGCTAGCGCAGCCGGAGGGCGGTGCGCAGGCGTGCAGAAATTCGCGGTACCGCTTCAGCGGGTGGCGACCCAATCACGTCACGCCTAATCGGTAGGCAAGCGTGTTCGTGGGTGGAAGGATATGTCGCGTGCGGGAGGTGGCTGGAACAAGCATTGGGATCGATGCCTGGCCAGCTCGGTGGCCGGCGGTCGACGACGAGAAGCCGGGCGTAGGGGCTTTCCGATTCTGGTTCGTCGGCCAACGCTGGGAGTGGTCGGACGAGCTGGCCCGGATGCACGGCTACGAACCCGGGTCCGTCGAGCCCACGACGGAGTTGCTGCTCTCGCACAAGCATCCCGACGACCGCAGTCATGTCCAGGACCTGCTCGACCGGGCACTGTTGTCCCAGGGCTCGTTCTCGGACCGTCATCGCTTCGTCGACACCGCCGGCACCGTGCACGACGCGATCGTGGTGGCCGACCGGATGTCCGACGACACTGGCGCGGTGGTGGGTACCGCCGGTTACTACCTCGACCTCACCGAGACCTTCGTCGAGACCCGCCAGGTGGCCCTCGACGAGGCCCTGCCCGATCTATTCGAGGCGCGTGCCCTGATAGAGCAAGCCAAAGGCCTGCTGATGGCGATCTACCGGATCAGCCCCGAACAGGCCTTCGGCGTGCTGCGGTGGCGATCGCAGGAGACCAACACCAAGGTGCGTTCGCTGGCGAAACAACTCATCACCGAAAACGCCACGCTGCCACCGGCGCCGGCGGAGACCCAAGCCACCTTCGACCATCTGCTGTTAACAGTGCACCAGCGTATTCCCGGTGAATCCACCACGTAAGCGCGCTGCCAGATAGGCTCGACCAAACCGTGGACGGCGGGGTCAGGGCGGCGTTGTTGTCCAGCGGTCTGGACCAATACCCGTGGTCCCAGGCTGACGAATCGAGTGCATCGAAGCGGGTGACGCGATGGAATTGTTGGTGATCGACTCCGAGGTTCGACCGGAAGCCGTGCTGGTGCATGCCGTCGGGGAGATCGATTCCAGCACCGCCGGCGAGCTGCGGTCGCAGTTGCAGTCGGCGCTGCAGCAGGCCGAAAGCCAAGAATCTCGATTGCTGATCCTCGACTTACAAGGCGTGACGTATTTCGGCAGCGCCGGTCTGAACGCTGTGCTGGATTGCCACAAGCAAGGTTTGCAGGCCGGGACGTCCGTTCGGTTGGTCGCCGATAACGGCCTCGTTGTTCGACCGATCGAGGTGACGAATCTGGATAGCCTGCTGGACCTCTATCCCACGTTGCCCGATGCACTGGAAGGCCGTGATTCCGAGCAGGGGTCGTGAGCGGAGAGCAACGCCGCGGCTGGCCACGCGATCCCGAGGTGCTGCCACCTGACCTCGCCGCGGCCGTGGCGCTCGGCGGGCAGATGGGCCGGCGGTTCGCTGAATTCGATTGGACCGCTCATCCCCTCGGCTCGCCGCAGTCGTGGCAGCCGGAAGTGCGGTCCGCGGTCGCGGTGGTGTTGACGTCGCGCTTCCCGATCGTGTTGTGGCTGGGTGCCGAGGATCTGTTCCTGATCTACAACGACGCCTACATCTCGATCCTGGGTGACCGGCACCCGGAAGCGTTGGGCCAGCGCGGCCAGTACGCCTGGTGGGATATCTGGCAGCCGATCAGCCCGATGCTGGCCAGCGTCATCGCGACCGGCGAAGCTACCTGGTCGCACGACCTGATGCTGCCGATGGTGACCGCTGGCCGCCGCCGGGAGCGATATTTCACCTTCACCTACAGTCCGCTGATCGGCGACGACGGCAAGACCTACGGGATTTTCTGTCCATCCTTCGAAACCACCGAACGCGTGCTGAGCGAACGCCGGCTGCATCTCCTCAATGCGGTGGCCTCGGCTGTGATGGATACCAACACGATTGACGATGCGGCCAATGCAACGATCACGGTGTGCGCCGAGCACCCCGCCGATGTGCCATTGGTCGCCGCCTACGTCGGTGATCCCGCGACGGGCGACGTGACCCTTCGCGGAGCGACGCCGTCCGTGCTGCCGTTGTTGCCGAGAACGCTGGCGAAGTTGACCAAATCCGAGGGCGTGCCGCGGACGAGGTCGGAAACGCAGGTCATCCACGACGTGGCCGCCAGGATCGACGGCATCCACGATGTCTTGGCCGGCGACTGTCCCGACCTGGCGCTGCTGCTGCCGTTGGGCGAGGGCCCGGCCGCCGGGGCTCTGCTGGTCGGAACTAATCCGCTCTGCCCGTTGGACGACCAGTACGTCGGCTTTTGCCAGTTGCTTGCCGACCAGTTGTCCTCGGCGATGGCCTCGGCGGTGTCCTACGAGCAGCAGCGGCAGCGGGCGGATGCGTTCGCCGAACTCGACCACGCGAAGACGGCATTCCTGACAAACGTCAGCCACGAGTTCCGCACCCCGCTCACATTGCTGCTGGGGCCGCTCGACGATGCGTTGTCGGACGCCGGCCCGGACAGCGCTCTGACGAATCGGCTGACCACAGCGCGGCGTAACGCCGGACGCTTGCAACGACTGGTTGATTCGCTGCTGGACTTCTCCCGCATCGAAGCCGGGCGCGCCACCGCCGCTTTGGTGTGCACCGATGTCGGCGCGTTGACGTCGGATATCGCGTCGTCGTTCTCCGAACTGTGTCAGCGGGCCGGGCTCGAGTTGGTGCTGGACTGCCGCCCGGCGGTGGCCGACGTAGATCCGGGCATGTGGGAGACCATCATGCTCAATTTGCTGTCCAACGCCGTGAAGTACACGCTGACGGGCTCGATCACGGTCGCTGTACACAGCGATTCGTCGTTCTGCCGCATCATGATTCGTGACACGGGTGTCGGCATCGCCGAGGCGGACCTAAAGCGACTGGGAGAGCGGTTCTTTCGCGCCGACAGTGCGCACGGGCGCAGCGTCGAAGGCACTGGTATCGGGCTGTCACTGGTGCGCGGGCTGGTCGAGCTCCAACACGGAAGCGTGGAATTCGCCAGCGAACTCGAGCGCGGCACCACGGTCACCATCGGGTTGCCGCGATCGGTGGACGGCAGGCCGGTCGGCCATTCACCTGCCGCGCTGCTGGATAACCCGTATGTCGTCGAGGCGGACCAATGGGTGACGCCGTTGGAGACGTCGTCGCAGGACGCTGCGCCGGTGACCGACGGGCGCGAGCTGGTACTGATCGCCGACGACAACGCTGATATGCGAACGCATTTGGAGCGGGTACTGTCGGCGCATTGGCGAACGGTACTCGTTGCCGACGGGCAAGAGGGCATCGAATTCGCTCGTAGACTTCGCCCGAGTGTCATCGTGACAGATGTGATGATGCCGCGGCTCAACGGCTTTGAATTCGTCGCGGCCATTCGTGCCGACCCGGCGCTGGCGGCCATACCGGTGGTGATGTTGTCCGCGCGGGCCGGCGCCGAAGCCATCAGAGAGGGTTTCTCGAGTGGTGCTGACGATTACCTGCCAAAACCCTTCAGCTCACAGGATTTAATCGATCATGTCGCGGCACGGCTGTCGGCCGCCGCGCGCGAACGCGCCAGTCGCCGATCCAGCGACGCGCGGGCACAGGAAGCGCTGAATTTCGCGCAGCTCGACGCGGCTCTGCAGGCCGCCGAGTCCAGTGTCGCGATCGTCGACGCGCTGCAGGGTGCTGTGTACGCCTCCGGTGATCCGCCGATCATCTGTCTGGGGTTGCTCGACGCCGAATCCAAAAACCTCCGCTTCGAATACAGCGCCGCGGTGCCGCCCGAGATGCGCGACCGCTACCACATCGCGTCGATGGACACCCCGATCGTGCCGGTCGACGTCGTCAAATCCGGTCAGCCGATGATCATCACGGACACGCTCAGTCTCGGCTCGCGCTATGGGCATGTGGTGACCGAAACACAGGAGTCGGTGCGCTCGTGCATCAGCCAGCCGCTGCGCGGTCCGGACGGAAAGGTCATTGGTTCGCTCGGGATGCTGTGGTCGACGCCGCGAGAATTCGATCTCGCTGAACTCGATTGGGCCGCCCAGGTTGCCAAGATCACCCAGTCGGCTGTCGACCGTATCCGCAGCGTTCAGCGTGAACATCGGATCGCGGTGGACTTCCAGGACCATCTGCTCGATCTCGACCACGGGTCGACCGCGGCAGTTGTCGCGGCGGTCTACCAACCCGGCGGTGAGGCGATGCGTGTGGGTGGTGACTGGTATCTCGTCGTACCGCTGGCACATCCGGGCCAGGTGGCGATCTCCGTCGGCGACGTCGTCGGGCATGGCCTGCCCGCCGCGATCGCGATGAGCAGGTTGCGTGCGGCGGTGGCGGCCAGCGCGCTGACCGACGCCGACCCGGGGGCGGTGCTGACCTCGTTGGACCGCTACGCGGCGACGGTGCCCGGCGCGCGCTGTGCGACGGTCAGCTACGCGGTGATCGACGACGGCCTGGATCCGGAAGCCGGAGACGGCACTGCCCGCGTCAGCTATTCCTGTGCGGGACATCCCTATCCGCTGCTGGTGACGCCGGACCAACCGCCGGTGTTCCTGTCGGCCGGCCGACGTCCACCGGTGGCGGCCTGGGAAACCCCGCTCGAGCAGAACACCGCCGTCCACGAGTTGCCGCCGGGCAGCCTGATCCTGCTGTACACCGACGGGCTGATCGAGCGGCCGGGGGAGACGCTCGATCAGGGATTCGCCCGGCTGCAAGGCGCGGCCGCCTACCGCGCCGATCTTCCGGTCGGGGATCTGTGCGACGAGCTGCTGGAACGGATGGCTCCGGCCGGCGGCTACACCGACGACGTCGTGGTGTCGGCGCTGCGACTATGCCACACCTCGGCCCGCAGTTTCGCCACCGTGGTTCCCGCCTCGCTGAACCACATCGCCGAGGCGCGACATCGGTTGCGCGACTGGATTTCCGGCGTCGCCGTCGATTCACAGCGCGAATCCGACATCCTGTTGGCCGTCGGGGAGGCGGTGACCAACGCGATCGAGCATGGCAGCGGCGGCGACGCCGCCAAGACGGTTTCCATCGAAGCCTTTGTCCGCGGCCATACGGTCACCGCGACGATCAGCGACGCCGGTCAATGGTCGGGTGATTCGTCGGCCAGCCAACGCACCCTGCGGCGCGGCCGGGGGCTGACGATGATCAACGGCCTGGCCGACGGCGTGAAGACGTCGCGAACTCCGGGTGGCACGCGAATCACGCTGAGCTTTGAGCGTGCGGTTCTTCCCGAGTCCGGTCTGGTGGAGGGCGTGAAATCGTGAGCCGCGCGGAATTTCAGCTGCAGGTCGCAGAGAACGGCGACGGGTCAACACCCGTCGAGGTGACAGTGACCGGCGAGGTCGACGCGTCGAACGTCCGCGCATTCGCCCGATCGGTGCAGGAACTGCCGGGCGCACGGCCGGTCATTCTTCAGCTGAGCAGCATCAAATATCTGGACAGTGCCGGGTTCTCGGAGCTGGATCGCCTGCTCGCGGACGATGCGATCCTCATCGTGTTGGCACCGGACAGCTTCATGTACCGGGTGGCCGAGCTGATGTGCATGCCGATCCACCACGATGTCGAGGCCGCACGCCAAGTGCTGCAGGACGACGCGAGCTGAGGGCTACTCGGCGTCCTCGATGGCCTCGCCGAGCTCCTCGAGCAGCTTGTTGTGATGGTTGGCGGCCAGCAGATGACCTGCCGCGATGACCACGGCGACCGGCCAGTCGATCAGCTCGAATGCAGCTAGAGCCGCTAAACCGCCGTAATAGGCGAGCGCTTCGGGTCGCGGAATTTCGACCTGCCCGATAACCGGCAGGTTGATGGCGAAGGTCTCGCCTTCCCGGATATGGGCGACGGCATCTGCCTGAGAGGTCTCGCGCCGCGTGTTCTTTTCGGCCATCATTTGCCTTTCAGTAACGTAAGCGTTGCCATTGTGACTGGTGATGCGGTCACTGTCGGGGTTATGTCGACGACCGATTCTCTCGCCGACCCACTAGGCGGAGCTGTGGCTGGCCTTCTGACCGTTCCTTTGATCCAGTTGTACGCCGTTCTGTGGCGCGTCGGCGCTGTGGAGGTCGTGGCGACTCGGTCGGAGTCGGATCAGCGGCCTCAAGCTCCAAGGGGCGCTTATCTGCGAAGGCGCGGGTCGCGACGGCCATCGCGGCGGTCGCAACCCCGGCTGAGCCCAGCGCCTGCCCCCAGGCCAGCGGGCCCAGCGGGGTACAGCCAAGCAATTGGCTGACGCCGGGGATGCTGATCAGGGTTCCCATCACGGCCAGCGAGCCGCCCGCCGTCAACACCACCAGCGGAGTGTGTGACTCGAGCAGCGTCTGACCCAGCTGAGCCGACACCAAGGCGACCAGTGCCACTGTTGACGCCCGTTGCGGCCGCCCGGTGAACCCGGCCATTGCCCATGCCGCCGTCGCAGCGGCCGCAGTGGTGGCGCCGCGGACGGCGACGGCGCGCCACAGCGCCTGCTCGTCGGGGCCGCGGCCTTCGGTCTGAACCGGTCCGCTCGGCTTGCTGACCGCCAGGGCCGCGGCGGGCAGCGCGTCGGTGAAGATGTTCACCAGCAGCAGTTGCCGGGTGTTGAGTGGCGAATTGCCGGTGATCGCGGCGCCGATGATCGCGAACGCGACCTCGCCGGCGTTGCCGCCGAGAAGCACCGACACCGCGGCCTGAACCCGCCGCCACAGCTCGCGGCCTTCCTCGATCGCGGTGAGCAGCGCCTCGATGCGCGCGTCGACCAGCACCACGTCGGCCGAAACACTCGACGAATCGCTCCCGCGGGCGACGACGCCTATGCCGACGGTCGCCGCCCGGATCGCTGCGGCGTCGTTGGAACCGTCGCCGACCATGGCGCAGACCTTGCCGACGCGTTCCAGCGTCTGGACGACCTGCACCTTGTTCTCCGGCGACATCCGGGCGAAGATCACCCGCTCGGTGACCGCCCGCTCCTGATCCCTGCGCGACAGAGCATCCCAGTCAGCTCCGCTGATGACCTCTTCCGCCGTCACCGACATCCCCAGTTCCCGCGCGATCGCCGTGGCGGTGATGGGGTGGTCTCCGGTGATCAGTCGGATGCCGATCTCGCGCTCAGCGAGCCCCGCCAGCAGCGCGGGGGCTTCGGCCCGGGGCGTGTCGGAAAGCCCGAGGAAGCCCGCGAATGTCAGCTCGCCGCCGGCCAGGTCGGCGATGGTGTCTTCGTCCTCCGCGACCAGCTGTGCCTGCTCCTGCGTCAGCCGGCGCCGCGCAACGGCGATCACCCGCAGCCCCTCGGCCGCCAGCTGACGCACGGTGTTGTCGATGTCCGGCCCGACGTCGTTGCACGCGGCCAGAACGACTTCGGGTGCGCCCTTGACGGTCAGCTCGTCGCCGAACACCGACGCCGAGAACGACCGGCCCGACCGGAACGGTAGATGCGCGTCGGCTTCGGGCGCCGGGTTCGAGCCGTTGACCGCCTGCGCGGCCTCGATGATCGCGCGGTCGGTCGCGTGTATCTGCGGTCCGCCGTTGGCGTCGGGTGCGGCGAGCGCCGCGCAGCGCAACACGTCTTCGCGTGAATAGCTCGCCGCGGGATGCACCTGCGATACCCGCAGGCGGTTTTCGGACAGCGTCCCGGTCTTGTCAAAGCACACCACGTCGATGCGGCCCAACGCCTCCACCGATCGCGGGACACGAACCAGTGCACCGTAATTCGTCAGCCGTCGAGCCGACGCCGCCTGGGCGAGGGTCGCCACCAGCGGCATTCCCTCCGGCACCGCCGCCACCGTGATCGCGATCCCACTGGCCACGGCCTGACGAATACCCTTGCTGCGCAACAGGCCAAGGCCACTGACCAGTAGCCCGCCGGTCACGCTGACCGGGAACGCCCGGTTGGTCAGTTGGCTGAGCTGATGTTCGAGTCCGATCTGCGGAAGCTCACTGGACACCAGGTCGGCGGCGCGGCGCGCCTGGGTGTCGGCGCCGACGGCGGTGACCAGCGCCACCGCGGTGCCCGCCACGATGGTGGTGCCGCCGTAGAGCATGCAGCGGCGCTCGGCCAGATCGGCGCCCGGTGTGGACTCGACCTGCTTCTCCACCGGCAGCGACTCACCGGTGAGGGTGGATTCGTCGACCTCGAGGTCCTCTTCCTCGATCAGCCGAGCGTCGGCGGGCACCACTTCGTGGGTGCGCACCTCGATCACATCGCCCGGCCGCAGTTGCGCGGCCTGCACATCGGTGTAGACCGGCGACCCGTCCGGGTCGAACGTCACTTTGCGGGCCGGTGGAATCTGTTGAGCCAGCAGCTCCTTCAATCGGCTTTCGGCGCGCAGCCGCTGGCTGGCCGCCAGCATGGAGTTTCCGGTGAGCACCGATCCGACCAGCACCGCGTCGACCGGCGAGCCCAGCACCGCGCTCGCCGCCGAGCCGAGAGCCAGCACCGGGGTCAGCGGATCGGACAGTTCGGCGCGCACCGCCTTGGCGAATTGCCAGACCGCCTGTCGCGGGCGCCCGGTCAGCTCGGCACCACGCTGGGCGGTTTCCTTTGCCCGGGTGGCGATGCCGTGCCGCGGCTGCTCTGTCTGTTCGGCGTCCGGTGGCGGCAACATCTTGCGGACCTGCTCGATCGACATGGCGTGCCACTCGTGCATCGGAGCCGGCAGCGGGGCCGGTGTCCGCAGCACCCGGCGGGCCATCAGATAGCCCGACAGCAGACCGGCGGCCGCGCCCGTCGTCACCGGGCCCGGCCCGCGCCCACGCACGCCGGGGACCATCAGCAGCGCGCCCAATGCCGTCGCGCCGGTTGCGATCTCGATTCCGCGCCGGCTCGCCGATTTGGCCGCCGGAACGGCGTGCAACAGCCGCCACACGCCGTCGAGGTCGCTCAGGATCAGATCGGCCGTCCAAGGCGGCGGCTCCCCGTCGGAATTCGGCATTACGCCCAGCCCGACATCGGCCGACGAAAGTGCTTGTGCGGCAGCCGAAGACACGGCCGCGACGGTGCGGCCCGATTGCTGCAGATCAGTCAGCGCCGCGGCGAGCGCAGTGTCGATGGACGCCCTCTGCAATGGCCTCAGCTCGTCGAAAGCGGGCTGCAGCTCGCCGAGATCGTCGACGCCGACGGAGATCAATTCCAGGCCGGCCCGACGCGCCTC
>NZ_DASXHW010000279.1:0-13063 GCF_036488105.1 Mycobacterium sp.
CCCCGGGCCACGCACCGACACCAAGGAGGCCCTGATGGCAATCGCCGTCGAACCCGCACTGTCCCCGCATCTCGTTGTCGATGACGCCGCAGCGGCGATCGACTTCTACGTCAAGGCTTTTGGCGCCCAGGAAATCGGCCGGGTGCCCCGCCCGGACGGGAAGCTGATCCACGCCGCAGTCCGCATCAACGGCTTCCTGGTGATGCTCAACGACGACTTCCCGGAGATGTCTGGCGGAAAGTCGATGACCCCGACGTCGCTGGGCGGCACCCCGGTGACCATCCACCTGACGGTGACCGACGTCGACGCCAAGTTCCAACGGGCTCTCGACGCCGGCGCCACCGTTGTCATGCCGCTCGACGACCAGTTCTGGGGCGACCGCTACGGCGTGGTCCGCGACCCGTTCGGCCACCAATGGTCGCTCGGTCAGCCGGTCCGCGAGGTCAGCATGGACGAGATCGCGGCGGCGATGGGCAGCGGCTAGAGGTCGGCCAGCTCGCGCAGCCGATCGGCCAGCCTGCGGTGCAGCGAAGGCGTAGGCGCGGCGGCCGCGGCGTCGAGCATCTCGGTTACCGAGGTGAACTTGTTGCGCGGCCGATCGCTGCTTTTGCCGCGGGCCACCTCGGCGGCGTCGATCGCCCGCCAGCCGGCGGCATCGACGACGTCGGACTGGCGCTCCCGCACCAGCTTGTTCAGCGCCGACGGCTTGCCGATCGGGTTGGTCAACGTGCCGGCGTTGTAATCGTCGACCAGTCGCTGAACCGTTTGCAGCGCACACGATTTGTTGGTGCCGATGAACCCCGTCGGCCCGCGCTTGATCCAGCCCGCCACGTAGGCGCCGTCGACAGGCTGGTCCGAGTCCGGATGGGTGACGCGGCCGCCGTCGTTGGGGACCACGCCTGCCTTGTCGTCAAACGGCAGATCTTTGATCGCCTTGCCGTGGTAGCCGATCGAGGTCAACACCAGCCCGGCCTCGATCGTCTGCACCTCGTCGGTGCCGGTGACGACGAACTCCATCCCAGTAACTCGCTGTTGCCCCGAAACACGCTGGGGCGTCAGGTTATAGGCCAGCCGGATCCGCGGCCGGGACGTGGTGTCCGGCGTCGTCGACGCGTCGCCGAGCGTGCTCAGGATTTCCAGCTTCTGCCTCGTCAAGGGGTCGGAGACGGTGGCAAGGTCGCGCAGCACCGCGTCGCGGTCCGCGCCGGAAACAACGACCTCGGCGGTGGTGGTCAGCCCGATCAACTCGGGCAGGGTGAACGCCGAATGCTCGGGTCCGCGGCGGGCCGCGATGACGACCTCCTGCACCCGCGACGCGCGCAGCGCGCTCAACGCGCGATCGGAGATGTCGGTGTGGGCCAGCTCCTCCGGGTCGGCGGTGAGCACGCGGGCCACGTCGAATGCGACGTTGCCGTTGCCGACGACGATGACCCGCTCGTGGCTGAGATCGACGGGCAGATCGGCGAAATCGGGGTGGCCGTTGATCCAGGCCACTAACTCCGTGGCAGTGCCGGTGCCCGGCAGATCCATCCCCTCGATGTCCAGCCGGCGATCGTTGGGCGCACCCGATGCGTAGATGACCGCGTGGTGATGCGCCAGCAAGTCGTCGTGACTCAGATGCTTGCCTACCTCGACGTTGAGGAAGAACCGGAATTCGCGGCGACGCGCGATCCGGTCGAAGAGCTGAGTGACCCGCTTGGTGGTCTGATGGTCCGGCGCCACCCCTGCACGTACCAATCCATAAGGGGTGGGCAGCTTTTCGAAGACATTGACTCGCACGCCGTGTTGAGTGAGCAGTTCGTCGGCAGCGTACATCGCGGCCGGCCCGGAACCCACGATAGCCACCGTGAGCGGACCGTCATAATTGCCGCGAACCTCGGGTGCCGGAATCACCGGCGCCAATTTGGATGTCGGCGGCAGCTTCTCGCCGGCCGGGCGGTCCGGATAGAACGAGGCGTTGAGCGCAATGAACGGCAGTTGCTCGGTCGTCAGCCGGGCGTCGGGTGCGATCGCACCCACCGGGCAGGCACTCACACACGCGCCGCAGTCCACACACGCCACCGGATCGATGTACAGCATCTCGGCGGTCGCGAAGCCCGGCTCGTCCGGCGACGGGTGAATACAGTTCACCGGACAGGCGTAGACACATGAGCCGTCGCTACAGCACGACTGGGTAATAACGTGCGGCATATAGACCGAGTCTTCTAGGCAGCCGTCGCCGCGGCCACGAGGTGCTGGCGCTGCGGCTCGCTGCGGTAGCGGGACGGCTTACCGTCGATCTTGCAGATCCGCCAGATCAGCTTGGCCAACGGGTTAATCAGACCTGTGTCGCGACAGAGCATCCGGACGTCACCGAACATGTCCCGCAGCATCTGACGCGACTCCGGCGAGGAGAAGAAAACCTCTTTGCGGACCGAACGTGGAATGTCGAACTCCCGCCAGAAAGCCTTGGGCGGCACCACAATCGCCGAACACAGGATCCGCATGGTCAGCGGCACGTACAGCGAGAGCCAGAAACGCTTGCGGCGCGACAGGTTCGGAACCCGCTTACGCAGATACTCGTGCGCGAACGAGATGTGGCGAGCCTCCTCGGCCACGTGGATCGCCATCACTCGCTCCATGATCGGGTGCAGTTCCTTGCCCTCACGCAGCACGTTCTTCTGGGTGTGGTCGATGGGCTCTTCGCCGGCCAGGATGCCGAACCAGAACGGGATCGGCAGCGGACCTGCCAGCAACGGGATGTACGGCTGGATCCACTTCAGCATTCGCGGCATACCGGGCACGTCGGCGCCGATGTGGTTCACCATCTCCTGGAACATCATGGTGTGGTTGCACTCTTCGACCGCTTCGTGCAAGCAGTACCGGTACTCCGGTGAGCCGTTGGGCACCCAGAACGCGTACTCCATCAGGCCGCGAATGAGGATCGACTCGAAATGCAGACCGACCTTGGCCACGTTGGCCTGACGCCACATGCCGATCTCGATCTGACGCTCTTGCGGCTGCGACTGGTACCAGGAATGCCGGCCCAGCGGGTCCGTCTTCGGGAGAATCCAGCGCGGGTCGGTGTCGATGACCGCGAACTCCGGCGAATTCCAGTCGATGTCGGTGTACGGGCTGAAGTTGCGCCGCACTGACCCCTCGGACAGCGTGTTCAGCATCTCCACGTACTTCCGGTCGTCCTGAACCTCCATGTTGCTGCGCCAGCGGCGCATCAACTTGGTCCGTGCCCGCTTTTCGGCGGTTCCCGTCTGAGCCATGCTCTGGCCTCCCCAATGAGGTTTACATTTGGACGTTCTATGTCCAACACAGTACCGAAGGTATCGGGAACTTACTAGACCCCAAACCGGCAGTGTGGCCCATCCGTGAACATATGTGCACTGTGACCTATTTCACATCGATATCGAGGGTCCCTACCGCCTGAATGTCGGCCTCAGCCCGGTCACTAACCTGATGAGTATGGCTGACCAGCTCACGATCCCCGACAACATCAAACCCGGCGACGGACGCTTTGGATCTGGCCCGTCGAAGGTCCGACCCGAGCAACTGCAGGCTCTTTCCACCAGCGCCGCCGCGCTTTTTGGCACGTCGCACCGGCAGGCGCCGGTCAAGGACCTGGTCGGCCGGGTGCGCAGTGGTCTGCGCGAGTTCTTCTCGCTGCCCGACGGCTACGAGGTGGTGCTGGGCAACGGCGGGGCAACGGCGTTCTGGGACGCCGCGGCGTTCGGGCTGATCGACCAGCGGTCTCTGCACCTGAGCTACGGCGAATTCAGCGCCAAGTTCGCGTCGTCGGTGGCCAAGAACCCGTTCATCGGTGATCCGATCATCGTCAAGGCCGATGCGGGCAGTGCACCCGAGCCGCACGGCGATCCCTCCGTGGACGTGATCGCCTGGGCGCACAACGAGACTTCGACGGGTGTCGCAGTGCCCGTCGCTCGGCCGCGCGACGCCGGCGATGCACTGGTCGTCATCGACGCGACGTCCGGTGCCGGCGGTCTGCCGGTCGACATCTCCGAGACCGACGCCTACTACTTCGCGCCGCAGAAGAACTTCGCCAGCGACGGTGGCCTGTGGCTGGCGATCCTGAGCCCGGCGGCGCTGAGCCGGATCGAGGCCATCGCCGCGTCGAACCGTTGGGTGCCCGACTTCCTGTCGCTGCCGATCGCGGTGGACAACAGCCTCAAGAACCAGACCTACAACACCCCGGCGATCGCGACGCTGGTGTTGATGGCCGAGCAGCTCGACTGGCTGTTGGCCAACGGCGGACTGGACTGGGCCGTCAAGCGCACCGCCGACTCCTCGGGGCGGCTGTACACCTGGGCGCAAGACCGCCCGTACACGACGCCGTTCGTCGCCGACCCCAAGCTGCGCTCCCAAGTAGTGGGCACCATCGACTTCAACGATGACGTCGACGCCGCGGCGGTGGCGAAGGTGCTGCGGGCCAACGGCATCGTCGATGTGGAGCCGTACCGCAAACTCGGACGCAACCAGCTGCGGGTCGCGATGTTCCCCGCCGTCGAACCTGACGACGTCAGCGCGCTCATCGAATGCATCGACTGGGTCGTCGAGCGGCTCTAGCAAGCACATCGAAAAAGCCCCAGGTATTACAGCGTGTCGAGCCTGGTTGCGGCGCACGCCTGAGTTAGAGTTCGGCCTTGACAGGCCTGGTGCGCTGGTCTGCGAGGAGCCTGCGAGGAGACACCATGCGGGAACTCAAGATCGTCGGACTCGATCTCGACGGCAAACACATCATCTGCGAGGGTGACAACGCCGCCGAGAAGTACAAGATCCGCGTCGACGACCGATTGCGTGCGGCGGTGCGCGGCGACGGGGCCCGGGTGAATCAAACCCATATCGACATCGAGGTCAACAGCATGTTGCGTCCCAAGGAGATTCAGTCCCGCATCCGGGCGGGTGCTTCGGTCGAGCAGCTTGCCGAGTCTGCGGGGGTGGATGTCGCACGGGTTGAGCGCTTTGCTCATCCGGTGTTGCTCGAGCGTGCCCGTGCCGCCGAGCTGGCAACCGCCGCCCATCCGGTGCTCACCGACGGCCCGTCGGTGCTGACATTGTTGGAGACGGTCACCTCGTCGCTGATGGCGCGTGGTCTGAACCCGGACAGCGCAACATGGGACGCTTGGCGCAACGAGGACGGCCGCTGGACTGTTCAGCTGGGTTGGAAGGCCGGTCGGTCGGACAACCTCGCGCATTTTCGGTTCTGCCCGGGCTCGCACGGCGGAACGGTCACCGCGGTGGATGACCCGGCCAGTGAGCTGATCGATCCGAACTTCGACCGTCCGCTGCTGCGGCCGGTGGCGCCGGTCGCCCAACTCGACTTCGACGAGCCCGAACCCGCGCCCGTCGAGACTCCGGCGCCGGAGCCCAAGCCCGAGCCGACGCGCAGCCGACGCACCAAGCCACCGGTACCGGCGTGGGAAGACGTGCTGCTGGGCGTTCGTTCCAGCGGGCAGCGTTAAAGGGCCATCGCGACCAACGCCAGCCACGCGCCCGTCACGCCCACTCCTGCCCCCAGCACCAGCCAGCGCAGCACCGGTGTGTGCCGCCATCCCCACAGCGTCGGCGCCAGGCCGCCGGCCGCAACGACATTCAGCCCGACGGCCAGCATCGGGTGCACCCGGATCAGGCCCAGACTGAGCACCACGACAGCTACCGCGGTGGTTGCGGCGACGAATCCGGCAACGGTCAAACCCGTTGCCCAGGGCGTGGATTCGTCGGCCATCAGCCGAGCCTAGCCCGCTCGTAGAACGCCAGCGCCGCCGCCGTGGCGACATTGAGCGAATCGGTGCCGCGTGACATCGGGATGCGCACCCGCAGATCGCTCGCTCTCATTGCGGCGTAACTCAGGCCGGGCCCTTCGGCGCCGACCAGGATCGCGACCCGCTCGTCACGCATCGTCGTCATCGCCGCCGGCAGGGCGGTGGAGCCGAAATCCGGGGTCATCGCCAGCAGTCGAAACCCGTTCTGCTGCAGTGCCTTCAAGTCGTTCGGCCAGTCAGCCGCGCGGGCAAACGGCACCAGCAGGGCATGCCCCATCGAAACGCGCACCGCACGCCGGTACAGCGGATCGGCGCAGCCACTGCCGAACACGACGGCGTCGACGTCGAGCCCGGCCGCGTTGCGGAAGATCGAGCCCAGGTTCTCGTGGTCGTTGACTCCCTCGAGCACGGCCACGGTCCGGGCGCCGTCGATCACGTCCGCGACAGTGCGCTCGGGGGCCCGACGTGCTGCGGCAAGCACCCCGCGGTTGAGGTGAAAGCCGACCACCTGCGCCATCACCTCCGCTGAGACGCGGTAGTAGGGCGAGGCGTTGCCGGCCAGATCCGCCTTCAGCTCGGCGAGTCGACGGTCGGTACCGAGAAAAGCCAACGGCGCAAACGGCGAAGCCAGCATGCGCTGCACGACCAGCACACCCTCGGCGATCACCAGGCCCTTGCCGCTGGGCAGGTCCGGCCTTCGGTCGATGCTGTTCAGATCCCGGAAGTTGTCCAGCCGCGCATCGCCGGGATCGTCGATATCGCAGACGACCACACCATCCTCGTCAGGGGTGTAGTCAAAATCGTTGTCGGTCAAGGGCTTTCGTCGACCAGCGCCAAGATAAGGTCGGCGGCCACGCGCAGGGTGTCGCGATCGGCGACTCCTAAGGTCTCCAGTCGCTGCGCGAGCCACTCTTGACTGGCCTGGCGCTCGGCCTCCATCAGCTCGGCACCGGCTTCGGATATCGACACCAGTACCTGGCGGCCGTCGTCGGGGTGTGCGACGCGGTCCACGAAACCCAATTCGGCCAACGAGGCGATCACCCGCGTCATCGACGGCGGGCGAACCCGTTCCCGGATTGCCAGCGCACCCGGCGTCATCGGGCCGAAGTTGGCCAACGTCGCCAGCGCCGACAGCTGCGACAGCGACACCGGGGACTGCGGGCGACGAAACCGCAGCTGCCGGGCAAGCCGCATCACCGCCAACGACAAGTCGCTGGCCAACCGGCTATCGCCATCGATCACAGCGCGAACGTTACGACAGAACGCCGGAACGTTAACCACGAATCACCGAGACAGGACGCCACAAGCTATCTTGATCACGATGTCCGTCGAGCCTGGCAAGACCATTAAGCCGCCGCCGCTGCCCGCTGTGCTGCTGGACCCGTGGCCGATCATCGCCATCGGCGCCCTGGCCTGGCTGGTGGCCGCGGTGGTCGTGTTCCTCACGCCCGCCCTGGCCAGCTGGCGACCGCTGAGCCTGGCCGGACTCGGCGTCGGGGTCCTGGGCACCTCAATTTTCTTGTGGCAGCGGGCCGCTGCCCGCCGGGGTGCGCGTGGCGCCCAAACCGGACTGACAACACCGGGCACGAAGTAGGAGGTTTGGTCATGGTGGCGCCGCTCTTGCGAGCCCAAGTCGATATCAAGGCACCCGTCTCGACGGTCTGGGCACTGGTCAGCGATTTCCGCCGAATGCCGCAGTGGAGCCCGCAGTGCCGCTTGATGCGGGCATTAGGCCCAGTGCGTCCAGGCACCCGCACCGTTAATCTCAATCGCCGCAACCTCTTGTTCTGGCCGACGACAGCCACGGTCATCGAGGTGATCCCCGACCAGAAGCTGGCCTTCCGGGTCAACACCAACAACACGGTCTGGAGCTACGAACTGCAGCCGATCCCGGAAGGCACCAGGGTGATCGAGAGCCGGCACGCCGAGAACGGCGTCAAGCCGGTGTCCGGCATGGCCGTGAACAGGTTCATGGGCGGGACGGCGAACTTCGAGCGGGAACTCGTCGACGGCATGAACGCCTCGCTGGCCAAGATCAAAGCCGCGGCCGAGAACAGTTAGCTTGACTCCGCGGGCGGCTCACTGGCTTCCGCGGGTGGCTCGGTCGGCTCCGCGGATGGTTCGCTGGCTGCCGCCGGTGGCTCACTCAGCTCCGCGGACACCTCGCCGGCATCCGCCGGTGACTCACTCGGCTCCGCGGGTGCCTCGCTGACGTCGAGCACGCCGTCGTCGTAAGGGTCGTAGATCGGCGAACCGCTACCCGCGGGGGCGGGAGTGTCGGAATGCGCGCCGCAGCCGTATTCGAAGTCGACGATGGATCCGTCGGCCGACATCTCGTTGCCGCACACCCCGAACATCGCCCCCAGCGAACCGGCGAGCGGTAGGAGGAACCCGCAGTCGCGGCAGACGCGCTTGGTGGACTGTGCCATCTGCGCGCGGGGGCCGTGGTCGCCGTCGTGCCAGCGCTGCGCCGCCTCAGCCCGGCCCCAGGCGCTCATCACCGTGCGTCGGCCCAGTCCGATCTCAGCGGCAGTCTCGTCGACCTGCGGGTCACCGGAAGACATGTAACCGGGCACCAGCCGCAGGTCGTCTGCCAGCGGTGCCAACAGGTCGCCGGGGCTCAGGTCGCCGGGCCGGACCCGCTGGTCCCAGGGCACCCACTGCGGGGCCAGCAACGAGCCGGGCCCGGGTACCAGCACCACCTCGCTGACCGTCGCATGGTCGGCACCGGGATAACTGGCCACCACGACCGCCCATTGCCAGCCCTGGTAGCCGGGCAGGTGGGCGAGGAATCGGTGGGTGGCGCTGGTGGGATCTTCGTAGCCGACGCCGAGGTAGTCGCCCACCGTGTCGTCGCCGCTGTGCTCGATGATCGCCGTCCGCGCCAGCTCGACAGCACCAGTCAGGACCGTCGCCAATTCGGGCGACCACTCCGTCGTGGTCGCCGTAGCCGCCCGCGCGGTTGAGTCGGTCGTGTCGTCCGTTGTTTCCATGGGCCTCTGATTCTGCCGCACAGTTGCGACGCACGGCCACACCGGTCGCCTGCGCACGACCACAGCCACCATGGGTGAGAATCGACGTATGTCTGGACGGCGCCGCGAGCACCCGGGTTCGGCTCCCGGCCGGCGTGGTCGGACCAGCCCGACGGCCGAGCATCCCGGCATGGCCAACTACCCGGCCGACGAGCCCGATCACCGCCGCTCGCAACGCCCGCCGCCGATGCCCAGCTCCAATCGGTACCTGCCGCCGCTGAATCGCGAGCCGGGCGCCCAGCGTAGTGAGCCGCCTCGCGCCGGTTCCGGCAGTGGTGAGCGGGTCACCGTCACGCGTGCCGCAGCCCAGCGCAGCCGCGAGATGGGTTCGCGGATGTACTCGATGGTGCACCGGGCCGCTACCGCCGACGGCGCCGATAAGTCCGGGCTGACAGCGCTGACCTGGCCAGTGGTGGCCAACTTCGCGACCGACGCAGCGATGGCCGTCGCGCTGGCCAATACGCTGTTCTTCGCCGCGGCCACCGGGGAAAGCAAGGACAAGGTCGCGCTCTACCTGCTGATCACCATCGCGCCGTTCGCGGTGATCGCGCCGCTGATCGGTCCCGCACTCGACCGGCTGCAGCATGGGCGCCGCGTCGCATTGGCCGCGTCGTTCGCGCTGCGCACCGTCCTGGCGGTGGTCCTGATCGACAGCTACGACGCCGCCACCGGCGGCTTTCCGTCCTGGGTGCTGTACCCCTGCGCGCTGGCCATGATGGTGCTGTCGAAGTCGTTCAGCGTGCTGCGCAGCGCGGTGACGCCACGGGTGATGCCCCCGACGATCGACCTGGTTCGGGTGAACTCCCGGTTGACCGTGTTCGGTCTGCTGGGCGGCACCATCGTGGGCGGAGGTATCGCCGGCGGGATCGAGTACGGCTGCGACCGTCTGTTCCAGTTGCCTGGAGCGTTGTTCGTCGTCATCGCCGTCACCGTGGCCGGTGTGTGGCTGTCCATGCGGATTCCGCGCTGGGTCGAGGTGACCACCGGCGAAGTTCCCGCCACCTTGAGCTACCGCCAGGGCCAGCGCCCCCGCAATTGGCCCGATGAGGTACGCCGGGCAAGTGGTGCACTTCGACAACCGTTGGGCCGCAACATCATCACGGCGCTGTGGGGCAACTGCACGATCAAGGTGATGGTCGGGTTCCTGTTCCTGTATCCGGCATTCGTCGCCAAGGCGCATCAGGCGAACGGCTGGGTGCAGCTGGGCATGCTGGGCTTGATCGGCGCGGCCGCCGCCGTCGGCAATTTCGCCGGCAACTTCGCCAGCGCGCGGCTTCGGCTGGGCCGGCCCGCTGTTCTGGTGGTGCGCTGCACGCTGGCGGTGACCGGTATCGCGCTGGCCGCGGCGGTTGCCGGCAATCTGCTGATGGCCGCGATCGCCAACCTGGTCACGTCGGGTTCGAGCGCGATCGCCAAGGCAGCCCTCGATGCGTCGCTGCAGGACGACCTGCCCGAGGAATCACGCGCGTCGGCGTTCGGGCGTTCGGAGTCGACGCTGCAACTGGCGTGGGTGCTCGGCGGTGCTCTGGGTGTGCTGCTCTACACCGACCTGTGGGTCGGCTTCAGCGTTGTCGAGTCGGTGCTGATTCTGGGCTTGGCGCAGACGGTGCTCAGCTTCCACGGCGATTCGCTGATCCCGGGCCTCGGTGGCAACCGGCCGGTGATGGTCGAGCAGGAAGGTGAGCGCAGCGACCACACCACCGCGGCGGTCCCGCGACAGTGAAGTCCACGGGTAAGCCCGCGGTCGCCGTACTGCTCGCGATCGCGGTGCTGGCATCGGTCGCTACCGGCGTCGGCGCGTGGGTGCTGGTACGTGAGCACGGTCCGCAGCGCCCCGAGATCAGCGCGTACTCACACGGCCACCTGACCCGGGTGGGCCCCTACCGCTACTGCAACGTGCTCAACCTGACCGACTGCGACATTCCGGAGACCGAGGGCGAGCTCTCGGTGAATTCCCGTGATCCCGTGCAACTTTCGGTGCCACCGTCGATTGGGCGGGCACCCTGGTGGTTATTGCGGGTATACGAGGACTCCGCCATACCAGCGACGACGTTCTACCGGCCGGGCGACCGCCTGGCAGTCACCATTCCCACCGTCGATCCGCACAGGGGTCGACTGAGCGGAATCGCCGTGCAGTTGATGACGGTGGTCGTCGACCGGTCAGGTGAGGTGCAGGGTGTCCCCCACGCCGAATGGTCGGTCCGGACGGTGTGGAACTAGCGCCTACCGCGAACTCTCGTCAGCAATGTCGTCCCGGGACTGCTCCAAACCAGGCGCGTCCGGGTCGTCGCCTTGGTGCTCCAGTTGATCCTGCTGCTCACGCTGGTCCTCGGTCACCTTCCTGGCATCCTTTGGATATGGATCGGGGTTGCCGCTGGTGTGCTTGTTCATGCGAGATCTTTCTCTGAGCCGCAAAAGTGCTTTCCAGCAGGATGTCCGGGATCGAACGCTTCGAAACCCGTCAGGGCAGCCCCTGGCCCCGCGGTACCCGCTCACTCTCGAGCGTCGGACCAGGGGGTGTGCCATCACTGAAAGGCCTGCCGCCCAACGCTTCCCGACCATGGGGTGTCAACCAGTTCGTCAGCTCCGGGCCCTTCGGCACGATCCCCGTCGGGTTGATGTCGGCATGCACGATGTAGTAGTGCTGCTTGATCTGGACGAAGTCGATGGTGTCGCCAAAACCCGGCGTCTGGAATAGGTCTCGCGCGTAGGCCCACAACACCGGCATCTCGGTCAGCTTGCTCCGATTGCACTTGAAGTGTCCGTGGTAGACGGGATCGAAGCGGACCAATGTGGTGAACAACCGGATATCGGCTTCGGTGATCGTGTCGCCGACAAGGTACCGCTGGTTTTCCAGTCGGTCGCTCACCCAATCCAGTGCGGTGAACAGCCGGTCGTATGCCGAGTCATAGGCCTGCTGCGAGCCGGCGAACCCGCACCGATACACGCCGTTGTTGATTTCGGTGTAGATCCGTTTGCCGACATCGTCGATCTCATCGCGCAGCGCCTCGGGATACAGCTGTGGTGCACCGTCACGGTGGTAGGTCGTCCACTCAGTCGACAGATCCAACGTCATCTGTGGGAAGTCGTTGGTGACGACCGCTCCGGACGGCACGTCGACGATCGCGGGGACGGTAATGCCTTTCGGATAGTCCGGAAAGCGTGCGAAATACGCGTCCTGCAACCGGGGAATCTTCAGCACCGGGTCGACGCCCCCCGGATCGAGATCGAAAGTCCAGCTCCGCTTGTCATGGGTTGGCCCGCAAAACCCAATGGACAGAACGCTTTCCAGTCCGAGCAGCCGCCGGACAATGATCGCGCGATTGGCCCACGGGCAGGCGCGAGCGACGACCAGCCGGTACCGGTCGGGTTGCACCGGATAGCCGTCGCGACCGTCGGCGGTGATCCGGGTTTCGATGTACTTGGTGTCGCGGGTGAAATCGCCGGCCTCGGCGATGTAGGCAGCCATGCGTCCAGCTTGCCCCAGAAGCCCGGATCTGGACTAGGGCTTTCGCCACCACCGGCCAGAGCGAATTGTCCCCAGCGCGAGCCCACGTACGAACAGCACAACGACGTCAAACAAATCTGTTATTCCTTAGAGCAGAACGACCCGCCACAACATCGTGACGGGTCGTTGCGAGCAGAATCAGCCAGCCATGAACTCGCGGTAGGCCGACTCCAAATCAGATGGCAGTGCCGTCACATTGCATTGCCGTTCGGTGTCACCAATGGGAGCCAGAACGCCACGCAGCTCGTAGTACTCGTTGGGATGCGAAGTGAAATAGCTGCGAAGCTCGGACGCCGCCTGTGGACGAGGCTGGCCGTAGGCGGCCATAACGACCTGGTTGGCGTCAGGATGCGCGGCAAGATATTGCTGCGCCGCGCCGGTCGCCGAGGAAACGGTGGTGTTTACACCCGCGGGGCTGCAGTCCGGTGCTGCGACCGCCGATGGCGCCCCGGAGATCCCCATGGCCAAGCCCCCAGCGAGCAGGCCTGCGCTGATCCCGGCGATGCGCCGGCGCGCGTCGATATTACTGATCTTCATCATCAGTGTCGTCCTTTGAATTGATCTGAACTGATAGCGGGAACACTGCTCGTCCCTGAATCCAACGTAGCCGAAGCGGATATGGCTCTGTCTGCCACGAAATCGCGCGCGGACTCTTATGGAGAAGCTGGGTCGACTGCTACAGGCGCCCGCGGGCCCGATTTGTGAAATGCGCGACAGAATCTGCCGCTCACTTACCGGGACTTCTTAGAAAA
>NZ_DASXHW010000299.1:0-18506 GCF_036488105.1 Mycobacterium sp.
GGGACCCCTATCTGATGCCAACCCATTTTAACTGTGAGTGATCATCCGAAACATAAGAGGATCTGCTAAGATACTCCTATGGCGAATCTAGCGAACTACACCCAGATAGCAGGACTTGTCAAGGGTTGGGCTGACAAAATCGTCAGCCTCAACCTCAACGACCCCACACACCTAATCGAACTCGGGGAGGTGTGCCGGGACATGCATGCCTTTAGCAACGGTCTAGCGCACACTGTCAAGACGTTCGCCCCGATTGTTGCCGAGGACAACGTTGCCGAGAGCAACGTTGCCGAGAGCAAGATTCGGCTTACGCGCGTTGTTCAGACGGGCTACGTAAGTCCGTCACAGTGGGACGCATGGGATGCCGAAGGCAACTATTACTATCTCCGCTACCGCTTCGGCAAGGGTTCGGTCTGGGCCGCGAAGTCCGAAGCGGAGATGATGGAGACCGGACGGTACACCGTGATCTGCGAGTGGCGGCACGGTCACCCGTTGGACGGTCATATGGCGTTACGGGAGTTTGCCGAGCGCTCCAACTTGGACCTGTCCGGTCTGATCCCGCCAATGATTCCGGAAGAGGTCTGAGTCCCATGTCTGACACCCCACCACCGCGCCGCGAGATCCGTTCGGCTCCGGTGAGCGCCATTGTCCGTCCGTCCGTCCGTGAGGCGTTCCGGTTGTGGGCCGCTCAGCGCGGTCTGACGCTCTCGGGAGCCGTGGAGGGGTTGATGATCGACGCGTTGCTCCGGGAGGTCACAGCGAGCTCTCTGGGGCCGTTGACGCGGGATCTACGACCCGAGGACCTGGAGCGGATCGTTGCCGTTCTGAGAGAGCGTGACACGCGGTCTAGCGCGTAGTCTGCGGGTGTTGGATCAGACCCCCGCCAGCTTGCCGGCTGGCGAGGGTCCTCGGCACCGTTCCACCCGATCCACCGGCGAAATGAGAGGGGTTCCACAGGATGCCGTCCCCGTTGTACCTCACGGTACCTTACACAACCTCGTGTAGCGACGAAATTGCGGTCTGATTATGGCCGCACAAGTCAAGCGTTTCAGAGACCATTCCGCGAGGTGGCAACGCGACGCCCGAAAGCGGGGCATTGATCCGGCGAAATGGGATCGGTGGCGGACGCTCTCGCCAAAGGTGCGCAAAGCAACGAACCCAGTCGAGTACGCGACCGGGAACACAGTCCGTTCTCAGCTACGCGCGCCGTTGCTGAACGCGGCCGTGAACCAGCTTGTGATAGTGCACGGTGCACGGGGAGCTACTCGGATCGATGGACAACCGATCAAACGGGCGGCGATCCGCCGTAGTCTCGATCACCCGGAAGCGCACATGACGAACGCGAAATTGCGTCGCCTCACGAATATGTCGCAGTCTCGTCTAACACGAGAGGTCGACAATTCGCTCTACAAGGACTACGCCGCTGGCGAACGTTCCCCGTTCTGGTACGAGAAGCGCGGTTAATCACTATGAAGATTGTTCAATGTGCGGGTTGTGACGAGACGTTCAATTACGATCCATCCCGACCAAACAAGAAATATCATACCACGGAATGCCGCGATTCGTCGCGAGTTCGCGACACGAAATCTGCTAATGGCGCACGAAAAGAAAAGAATGAAAACCACGATGTAGAATTTATCGCCATCGATGGTGAAGGCGTTACGCGCGTGGGCTACGTACCGCGCTGGCACAGCGAATTGCAAGAGGAAGTCATGACGATGGAAAAGCAACATCATTATGTGTTGCTGTCCGCCGGCGACGAATCGTTGCATCACGACGGAGAACCTTTGCGTCATGACGAGATTTTCGATTTCCTGTACCAACAGAAGATCGACCACCCGAACGCGACGTTCGTCGGGTTCTTCCTGGGCTACGATTTCTCGCAGTGGCTTAAGACCCTCCCCGAGTCCCGGGGGAATCTCCTGTTCCATCCGTACGGCATACAGAAGCGGATGCCGAAGAACCCTGACCTGCGATACCCGTTTCCCGTGATCGTGGACCGCCGATGGGACATTGACCTTCTCGGGATGAAGCGGTTCAAGCTCCGCCCGCACGTACCGAAGGCTCAATGGCCCGCGTGTCAAGTCAGTCACAAGACTAAAGAGCAAGTAGAAGAATGCGCTACGGGAATGCACAACCGACACCCGTACGAATGGATGTATATCAACGATGCCGGATCGTTCTTCCAAACATCGTTGATGAATGCCATTAATCCCAAGAAATGGGCGGCCGGTACCGCAGTCGTCACCAAAAAAGAAATGGAAATTCTCCAGTACGGTAAAGACCACCGTTCTGACGCGCAATTTGATGCGGACATGATCAAATACAACGTCCTGGAGAACGACGTACTCGCACGGCTGATGAAGACCGTCAACGCCGGATTCGTTGCCGATGGCATCCGTTTGCGCAAGGACCAGTGGTTCGGCCCTGGACAGGCAGCACAGGCATGGATGCGGAACATCGGATGCCCCACCGGTGAGGAGGTTCGCGAAGCTGTACCCGCCTGGGCGTTGGAAGCGGGCCGGATGTCCTACTACGGCGGATGGTTCGAAGTATTTGTGCACGGCAACATTCCCGGCACGACGTACGCCTATGACATCAATTCCGCTTACCCGTATGCGATTTCGACCCTCCCGTGTCTGCTCCACGGTAAGTGGACGCAAGGTACAGGCGACCCGGGACCGTTGCGCCGGGGCAACTACCGGCTGATCAATGCCCGGTTCACGGGCCGGAACGATTACATCGGCACGATGCCGCACCGGGACATGGATGGTGGTATTTCGCGACCCCTGCACACGGCCGGCTGGCACTGGCAACACGAGGTGAACGCGGCAAAGGCGGCCCGCACCGTGACCCGAGTTGAGATAGACGAATGGGTGGAGTACGAACCGTGCGGTTGTCCGCCGCCGCTCCGTTCGATCAAAGAGCTCTATCTAGGTCGCCTGGAGGTGGGGAAAGAGACCCCGTTCGGTAAGTCGAAAAAGCTCGTCTACAACTCCGCGTACGGCAAGATGGCCCAATCCATCGGCATGCCGAAGTACTCTAATTCGATCTACGCGAGTCTGATCACGTCGCACTGCCGAACGATGATCCTCCGCGCGATCGCGTCCCACCCGGACAAGGCGAAAGCGGTCGCGATGATCGCGACAGACGGAATCGTGTTCCTGTCTCCACACCCGAAGCTGAACGTTCACCCGACCGAGCTCGGGGCGTGGGACTACGCGGAACATCAGAATTTGAGCATTCTCATGCCGGGGCTGTATTGGGATGACAAGAGTCGCGAGTCCGTTCGCAGTGGCGAAAATCTGACGTTGAAGAGTCGCGGCGTCTCCGGTAAATATCTCGCGCCATTTATCGACAGGTTCGATGCGGAATGGCAGGAATTCTACGACTGGACCGTGAGCAACGGCGGAGCATCCCGCATGGACAATGCGCCGAAGATCACTATCAACGTGGAATTCGGGGTGATTTCGCCCCGACTGGCGGTCGCTCGTGACCGGTGGGACACCTGCGGGAAGGTCGTATGGGATGACCCGCGACTCATCTCCGCGAACCCCCAAGGGAAACGCGACATTTTCTATATCGATGGCCCCCTGTTGCGCACGGCGGTCCGCAACGACATCCGGATCAGCGACCACGAAGTGATGGAACGGTCAGCACCGTACGGCAATTTCTTCGGGGTAGACCCGCTTGCCGAGCTCGAACGGCTGGCGGAGCTCGCGGACCTGCTGACTCAAGACGGCACCGTGGCGGACATCGTTCACGCGGTGGTTCCGGACTAGCGCTTGCATAAACATAAGAGGACCTGCTAGCGTCCTCACAGGACGCCGGACGTACCGGCGTAGCTACTGAGGGAGAGCACATGCCGTACAGCAAGCCGTTCACCCGGGACGACACGATCGCGCGACTCGCCACGATCACGGACGTGATCGCGGAAGACCTCGCGGACGAGAGCACGGACCGACAGATGACGTTGGAGAACGTGGCCCGCTACTTGACCACGCTCACCCGCCGTTTGAAGTTGGACGCGGAGCAGAACGCCGACGACGCCGTGACCATCGCGACCGGGATCGAGCTCCTGTTGAACCTCGTACCGGAGCCCGCCAGCGACGTGGACGACGCCGTGTGCAAGACCTGCGGTGGGTGCACGAAGGGACGCGAGTGCATCGGGGAGTACCTCCTGGGTCCCACCCACGGTTGCAAGTGCAACTGACCAACCAACTGATCCACCGGCGTAACACCAAACAGAGAGAATACGAAAATGGTTGCCAACAGCAAGACCACCCCCAACCCGACCACATGGGACGACGCGGAAGGGCTCGCGGGGCTGGACCTCGTGGAGAAGCCGACGCTTCTCAAGACCCCGTTCCTGATCACGGGCTACAAGTTCACCTACAACGACTCGCGCAAGATCTCCTACGTGTACGTGGAGTTCGAGACCACCCCCGGCGGCGACCGCCAGATGTTCAACGACTCCTCCGCGAACGGCGTCCGCCTGGAGATGGAGGAGTTCCACAACGCGAAGAACGACGGCAAGCCGTTCGAGCTCGACACGTGGTACGACACCCGGCTTCTGGTCCCGGGCGGACTGCGAGTCTCCGTGTTCCCCGCGAAGGACGAGCGGGGTCGCGACGTGGAAGGCCGCGCGTTCTACCTGACGAAGACCGGCGGACGGTCCTAGCCCCACAGGCCGGCGGGACCCTAGCCCCTCCCTCGCGAGGGTCCCGCCACCAAACGCGGTCACCCCGGAAGGCCATCCTCCGGACCCGGTGATCGCACCTAGAGCCCCGGACTCCTGATCGCACCCCCGTCAGAGAGTCCGGGGCTCGTCTCATCTCCGAGAAGGGAAGTTGCAGTGAGCATCAAACAACGCGCTAAGTTCTCGTGGCCGATGGTGATCCTCGCGTCGATCACGCTCGTTTTGTCGTCCTGGGGCCTGTTCGAACTGGCCCACATCTACGGCGGTATGCCGGCCGCGCTCGCGATCGTCGCCGTGACCGGGTTCGACCTGACCGCCGTTGCCGCCGGGTCGCACGCGATGAAGGTCGCGGAGGACGGGGACTCAGGCGGCCCCTGGGCACTCGTGGTGGTCGGGGCCGCCGTGCTGTCTTCGATCCTCCAGTTCATGCACACCCGGCTTGCGGGCCAGTCCTGGGCGGTCGGCGTGATGATGGCGGCGTTCCCTATCGCAACCGTGCTCCTGTTCGAAGGCACGCTACGGCGCGCGCACCGGCTGAACGGCCGGCGGACCGGGCGGGTCGCGAAGCCCCGAGCGACGTTCGAGCTCCTCCAGTGGGCCGTGTACCCGAAGGCCACCTTCTGGGCGTTCCGGGCATCGATCGCGGACCGCTCGTTGGGCGGCGGGGCGGCGTTCCTCCTTGGCATCGAAGCGACGACGGAACGTCCGATCGAGACCGACGACGAGACTGACACCCGCCGGAAGTTCGAGCGGGACTATCTGACCGGGCAGATCCGGGAATTGCCCGGATCGGACCCGGATTCGGCCGCCGAATCCGCCGGACCTGATCCGGACAGCCGGACCGTGACGGAGCTCGTACAGGCGTCCTTGCAGGTCAGGGGCGCGGATCTGGAGGCCGTGAAGGCGGACGTACTGAAGGCTCGTCCGGCGGCCAATCCGGACACGATCCGGCGGACCTTCGGCAAGCTATCCGGACCGAAGGCGGCGAACGGGTGATGGGTGTCGAGTGGGCCGGTAAGTGGCTCGGCACCGGTCAGCCGGTGGAGGTCCGGCACCGGAACAACCTCCCGTGGTACGACGCTCCGTTGCCGCGTCGGTGGCACCGGTGCCGTCCGCAGACGGACGGGTGGTTGAACCTGACCCGGGTCCAGCGGTGCGCGTGCGGCGCGATCCGTGACGTGTACCGGGGCCGCTGGTCATGCTGGGTGTGGAAGAACACGCGCCGGGAGACCGGCCGCGAGCACAACCCCGAACTCTGAAAACGCGTACGCCGCGCTGGGTCCGTCTACCCGGCGCGGCGTCGCGGCGTCCCCAACCCTGTCCAGGAAGGGAGTTGCAGTGAGCAAGATACCGGGTCCTGATCGCGTCTTGTGGAGGTTCGTCGCGGGTCAGCCGTTGGACGGGCACTACCGCACCGACGCGCGGTTTCTTCGGCGCGGCCGGAAGTCGCTCGGGAAGGTCGAACCGCGCCGGTGGAGTTACCTTGCCGGCGCTGAGCGGCTGTTGTGGCGTCTCGTGGCGTTCTGCGGGCCGCCGGCGGTCGGGTGGCAGTACTGGACCCATCCGGCCCGTACGGAGCTCCTGGGGGCAGTTCTGGCCGCGCTGGGGGCGGTTTTGGGTGGGTGGCGCGGGTGGCGTGCGTGGAAGCGGCACGAGATGACCGCGAAGTACGTCCGGCCGCTCCATCTGGTCCTGTCGCCGTTGCTCGGGTTGCCGGCAACGGTGCGGCCGGCGGACTACATCACGGTCCCGGCGACGTACCGCACGCGGGAGGAGACGCCGGCGCGGATCGTGCTCCCGCGAGCGTTCAATTCGTCGCCGGCGAACCGGGAGCTCGTCGCCGGCGCGGCCATGTCCAAGCTCGGGGTCAATGAGGACAACACCGACGCGATTTTCCGCATGGTCGGTAACCCCGTCTTGGAACTCAAGATGGCCCCGCAACCGCCGGATCTCGTGTTGTGGGCGGACGTGTCGGAGCAGATCGAAGCGCTACCTCCGGGTAAGACGTTCGTGGGGTTGGGTGCGCGGAACAAGCCGTTTATTCACGACTGGACCTCCGGCGAATTGGTTCACGTCGGTATTTCGGTGAACACGGGCGGCGGTAAGTCGTACGGGGTAATGGGATGGATTGCGCAAGAACTACGTAAAGGCGCATCCGCGACGGTCATTGACCCGAAGCAATCCTATTTGCCGGAAGTGCTCCAGGGAGTTCCGGGATATGTGCTCGCGAATGACCCGGACAATCCGTTGGGGTGGTGGAATGCCATTGACGTATTCGAAACGGAAATGGACCGCCGCCGCGACCTGTTGCATAAAGATCGCACGCTGGAATTCCCGTTGATGTTTCTGGTCTTGGACGAATTGTCAGAATTCGCGGACGTGTCCCGGCAACTGTGGGAGGAGATCAAGGCGGACCCGGAGCGCTACGGGTACGACGAGGTACCGAAGAAAGCGCCGGTGCCGGTGTGGCGTTCCATCTCGCGCATTCTACGTATGGGACGTGAGTACGGGTGCCGGGTCGTCGTGCTGACGCAACGACTGGACAACGCGTCCACCGGGGGAATCGGTCTCCGTGACCTTTTGGGAATGCGAGCTCTCGGCAAATTCCGGAAGAATCAATGGATGATGCTCGTCGGGACGACGCCAATCCCGAAATCAATTAACAAAATTGGACGGTGGATTTACACCGACGGGGATAAGGATGTGTGGGTGCAAAATGTCTACGGAACGGATGTGGAATTACGCGACTGGGCACGACCGGTGGACACTCGCCGAGGAGACGACCTCTCACCTGGGGACTCTTCCACGAGTGCTCAGTGGGACATCATCGGAAACAAGGCCGGTGCTGAATACGTCGGTCTCCCGGTTGGTACATTCCGCAAACAACGCCAGAAGCGCGGCCCTATCCCTGGAGAGGGATTGCAGGGCCGGTCTCCAACGTGGACCCGTGACGCGTTGGATCGATTCTTTGACACTGGCCGGGTAACAGAAACTGCCCCTCCCCCGGTCGCCACAGGGGAGGGGCAGTAACCAAAGAGCGGGGGATTAGTCGTCATCGTCTCCGAAAAGACGACTCATCCCCCGCTTCCTTTTCGCCGGCGGATCGTCGGTGGTTTTCTTCGTTGCGCCGGATTCCGCCGCCTTTTCGGTTTTGGTTTTCGGCGCGGCGACCTTCTTCGTGGTCTTGTTCTTGAGGGACGAGTTCTCGGTACGGAGACGCTCTAATTCCGCGTCCTTGTCCTCCGCGTCCTTCTGTTTCCGAGCTTCGCGTTCCTCTTCCAATTCCCGGATACGCGCGTCTCGGGGGTCTTCGGTCTCTTCCTCTTCGGTCTCTTCGACCTCTTCGGCATTGTCGCCCATGACGGTCTGGGTCCTTTCAGAATTGAGTCGGGTAGCTGATCGAATCGAGTCTAACGCCGGACGCCTCTGCGGTGGCCGCGTTCGCGGTCGCAGTGATTAGCCCGTTGGTATCGACGGAAACGGCGCACAGGATCACGCCGCCGGCACCGCGCATGATCCATTCCATGGTCTGTTTCGGGCGGTACCCCACCGGCATGACACCGATTTGCGCGGCGGCCCCACCGACGACCTGTCCGCGTAGCTGGACCCGACCGGTCGCGTCCTTGAAGTAGCCCGCACGTGCGCCGGCAACGTCGGTCCAGGTCCCGGAGAACGTGAGCGCTGTCCAAGCCTGCTCGTACAGCATCGGCGTGCTGACCGTGATGAAGTCGGCATTCAACGACAGTTCGGAATCGGTGACCGGCGCGCCGTTGGAAAGTAGGCGAATGCTTGCCTGATGTCCGGTGGCGTGCTTCGGACCGGTGAAGTCAGCTTCCAACGTCAGGTCCAGGGGACCGGACGTTGTGATGGTTGCCGGGAGCGCTTCGTTCGCGTTACCGGTCGCCAGTTCGATGGTGGGAATCGGTGTGAACGGCAACGTCGTATCGATGTAGGCGCGGATGTGGCGACCGGGGAAAGACCCGACGATCCATGCACCGCGAGCGGTGACGCTGTTGAACTCCGCGCTACCGTCCGCGAAGATTGCCCACCCGGAGACGCCGGGTACGTAGTTCTGCGATTCGATCCGTTCGATGATGAGAACGGTCCCGCCCACGGTCTCCGGGATCTGCACGACGAACCCCATTACCACATCTCCCCGTTGACCGTGATGGTCGCGTTGTCGCCGGCCTGACCGCCTGTCCAGACCGCCACGAGATGCGATCCGCGCGAGAGGGTCTGATCACCTACCGCCTGACCCCACGACCCGTTGGACGAGACGCACAAGCTGTTCGTAGGGTCCACGGTGTCCAGGTAGATCTGGACCCGGGGGACCGGAGCTTTGTTGACCCGGTTGGTTTGGAACACGAGCGAAGTCACGTGCCAGTTCGCCGGCCCCTGATCCGGTCCGATGACGACGGTTGCCGCCCCGGTGGCGTCCAACACGGCTGAGCGGCCCCGTGTGAGGTTTTTCGTGTCGGGCACTACTCCACACCTTCACCGGTCGCCCAGTACTCCACAACGGCGCTCACGTACGCCGTACCGGTCTTCGCGGCGACCCACACACTCACGTCGGCGGCGTTCACCGGGAGCGGCACGTTCGGGGGCCATTGGGCCATCGTTTGCGGCGGGGTGGTCACGCTCGTATCGATGGACGCGGCGGCCCCGGTGTACGCGAAGTAGAACGCGGCGTCGGAGATGACGTAGACGGACGCGCGGCGCGCATTCGGTCGGAGCAACCGGAACGGCGTCGTCGTCACCGGAACGGTTTTGGTGGAACCGGCTTTCCGGGGGAGAGCCTGAGTCCGCCACGGTCCGTGCTGTTCGACCTTCACGGTCGGTTCGACACCGGCCGGGTCTTCGATCTGGAGTACGTCCTCCACGTCGGGCTGTAGATCTGCGGTGGTCACGATGTCCCTTTCTTCGCAAGACTGGCGACGCGGCCAGCGGGAATCACTTGGGTGATTGCTGAACCGAGTGTTGTTGATTGGATCATCATCACAAGGCCAACGAGGATCATTGCACCCCCGCCGACGACGTACCCGACGCGCACCCAGTTTTGCGAGTTGGACACCCATTGCGCGGTCTTGTTCAGGGTCTCGATACCCGATTGCAACTGACCGAGCGCACCGGAGATACCGCCGCTGGACTGACCGGCGTTGGGATCGGTGCCGCCGGATTGGATCAGGTGGTTGTCAAGGAACGGTTTGTACGCACCGTCCTTGAAGGTGGACCAGTCGTTGAAGTCGGCACCGTTCGAAGACAGAACCGCCATCGCGTGCGCGTTGGTCTTCAGGTCGTACAACTGATCGTTGTTGCTGATCCCGAACAGCACGCGACGTTTCGGCCCCATCGCTCCGAGCATGTTGATTTGCCACGCGCCGTACGAATCGTCGCCGGTGGCCGCGTTCGTGTTGTGCGAGGTGAGGTTGCCGCCGCTCTCCGCCATACCGATAGCGGCGGCCACGTGCGCTTTGTCGGAGGGCAGTCCGGCGGCAACCGCCGCGTTGAAGAGATCGGTTTGTGACGCCATGACTGACCCCCTCTCCCGATCAGGTGTACTGACTGTCGGCAGCGAACATCTGCACGTCCTGGGTCGTCATCTGCGGACCCTGGGCGAGCTCGTTCGCGGACGCGGCGGCGGACTGCCCCGGGCCGGCGTTGATCGGACCGGTCTTGCTGTCGGTCCACAACGCGTGCCGCGACGCCCACGCCATCGCGATAGTCATCGCGGACCCGATCACGAAGATCCCCGGGTCCCGCGCGAGAAGGGAGATCCCGGCAACGGTGCCGGCGGACATCCACGTCGCACGACGCTCGGACTGGTCAACGTCCTTCGTACCGGTCGGCAACCCCTGCATGTCCGCGAGGGTAGGGGTGGCGTTCGAGTGGATCGCGTAGACCAGCGCGGCAACGGCCAGTCCACCCATCAGAGACATCTCGGGCTTGAGTGACATCGTTCGTTTCTCCTACTTCGTCGTGAAGGATTTCGTGATGGACATCGGACCGGGACCGCCTGTGGCCCCGAGCGCGCGCACGGAAACCCCTGGGGAGTAACGAGCTTTGGGCTTCAAGCTCGTGTGCGTGGTGGCAGGCGTGTTCGTGGAGTTGAACAGGTGCCCGTTCAGGAACCATTGGTAAGTCGTTGCGTAGGGCACCGGCTTTGTGGTGAAGGTCGCGCGCCCGCCGCCGATGTTCGATGACACCGTGGGTTGGGCGGGTTTCGCCAACGCGGCACCGGGAGTGTGGACCACAGCGGATGACGATTTCGGACCCGGCAACCCTGCCGTGGAGACCGCCGCGACCTGGACCGAGTACGACGTACCCGGCGTGAGTCCCCCGACATCGATTGGTGACGCGCCTCCGGTGCCGCGCACCGAACCGTTCACGTACACGTTGTAGGTCGCGGCACCGGCAACCCCGGAGAACGAGACCCGTACCTTGTCCGGCCCGGTCGCGGTCGCGGAGACGCCGGCCGGGGCAATCGTGATGGAGGTGTTCCCGCCGGGGATGATCGTGTGATACCCCACCGGCGGTTGCCCTGCGATCCCGATCGCGGCACGTGCGATGTCCTGCTGTTCGCTGGTCAACGGACGATCAGACAGAAGGTTGCCGAGAGCAACAGCAATGACCGAGTAAGACCAGCGGCCGTCTTGCTGCAACCGTTCCGTCACGAACTCCGACCACTGCGAGTTCGTTGTTCCCTGGAAACCCCCCGTGGAGCTTCCGGAGGTATCAACGATGGGCAACCCGACGTTCGAGCTCGGGTTCGTGACGCCAGGTCCGAGACCGCCCAACTGATCGGACATGCCGGGATCGGTCGGGACCGCCGCCGCGTCCTGACGGGCCTTGTAGTACCGATAGGCGACGTACCCGCCGGCGGCGACGACGATGGGGATAAGAACTTTCTTGTCCACCTTGCCGACCTTCGGCACGTCAACGTCAGCCATCGGTGTACTCGCTTCCCGCCCCGGCGTCCGCGTACTCACTCATGATCGTTGCATCGGTCACCGAAGTCTCGGACGGCAGCCCGAACATGGACGGGATCTGGGCGAACGCCGCCGGTGCCCAGTGCGCGGTACCCGTGCTGGGCCACGTGTAGGGCGCGGTGTCCGTCATCTGTGGCTTGTCCTGGGGGAGCGCGGGGACAAGACCCGTGTAGGCGTGGAGTTGCGCGTCCTGACCGAACTTCGAAAGCGGGTTGCGGTACAGCCCGAAGATCTTCGTGTCGTACCCGAGTCGGTACCGCCCGACGTTGGCGGGGTCGCCGGAGTAGACCTCGTTCGGCTGATTCGTGTGGTCGTAGGAGTTCTGCCCGTTCACGAGGTATTGCAGACCCTCGCCGGGGTCCGCGCCGGCGTTCTGGGGCATCCGACCGACCACGAATTGGTTGTTCTGACCCTGGGTCGCGTGGAGGTAGCGACGGTTCTCGTCCGGCACAAAGTTGCTGTCCGAGTGGTCAACCATCATCCGTTCTTGCATCGCCTGCTGAGCGCGGCCGTACGGCTCGCCGGACGGTACGGAGAGCTCTCCGTTGTAGGTGTGGTGGAACGGCTGAGTCGCCAACGTCGGATAGTCGCTCTGGGGACCTTCGTCGGCGCGGACGGTCAGAATCGAATCCGTGTACTGGTGATCCGGCGTCGGTACCGGGTTGAAGGGGTCAGGTTCGGGGTCCGGGGTGAAATGGTCCTTGTTCAACCCGGGGACTGGGGGACGGGACGAGAAATGCCCGTTGCGGACCGCCGTCCCGCTGTACGGCGAATCGACCACGGTTACCGTCCCTGGGCCTTCTGGGTCCAGCTACCCAGACCGGTGAAGAGTGCCGAGATGACCGCTGGGGTCTGCCGTCCCGGGAGAACGAGGGTGGTCGCGAGACCAGTCCCCGCGATGATGACCGCGATCTTCTGAAACGTGTTCACTTACTACCTCCGGATTTGTTGTACCAAGCAACGGCCGATTCGACGGGGGACGGCACCTTGGGGTTCGTGCGGGACAAGATGACGGTCAAAAGTGCTGTCCAGGCAAGGATTTCCGCACCCTGGGGCCATACGCGCTCAGCGAGTGAGAAGCCGATAGCGGCGAACCCGGTCGCGAGCGGGACCCGCCAATCCATCGGTTGCCCCTGGAATACGACGTTGTTCGTGACCGTGATCGCGCCCATCGCGAGGACGGGACCCGTGGTCTTACTCAAAAGGACCCACCTCCTCCGCCGCCGCCCCCGCCGCCGGCGGTCCCGGGAGCGGTGTACCCGGTGTACGTCTTGAACACGAAGGACTGCGAGCCGAAAAGCTCTTTCATGGTTCCTGTCTTGACGTTGACGGTCGGACGTTCTTGCCCGATGCCCTGGGTCCCGCCGGCGGCCGTGATCAACACCATGTGAGCGGCTGAGATCGCGATATCGCCGGGGAGTGCCTGGGTCGCGGGGATGGTCTTCCACTGCGGGGAGGTGCGGAAGAGTGCGGTGTTTGCCCAGTCGTTGAAGGGAGGTTTAATCCCCGCGTCCTTCAGGGCTTTGTCCACGAACGAGGAACAGTCCGAGTACCCCGGCTGGGTCCGTTTGGTTTGCGAGTACACGTCGCCGGTGTACTTCTGGGCCGCCGCGACCACTGCTGACCGTTGCGGCCCGACGAGCCCTGACGAGCTCCCACCTCCGCCACCGCTCGCGATGGGGTTGGGGGTGGGATTGCCTACGACGGGTTGGAGTTTGCCGCTAGAGAGCTCTTTGAAGACCTCCAGGGGCGAGACTCCCCGGAACCCGGCGTAAACGAGGACGGCACCCACGGTGGTAACACCGATCGAGAGTCCGTTGATGCCGCCACTCGCCACGCTGGATCAACCGCCGATCTTGCTCATGATGCGCGGGACCACGAAATGCCCGATGGCGATCCCCACGAGGAGGGTCGTCCAAGGCTTGAGAAACTGCATGATGTGACCTCCCGGTCGAAGTGGTTTGCTCTTGTGTGCTTGACGAAACCGCGTTGTCCTACCGGGCGGTCAGGGACTTGATCAGACCGCCGGCGGGCCGGACGAAGTTGTAGATGCTGATGAGCTTGTGCGTGCCCGAACCGAGGACCGTGCCCCGCCATCCGAGCGTGTCCGCCGCCGACACCGACAGGTAGCGGTAGCGGGCTTCGTCTCCGACCTTCATCCCGCCGTCCGTGTTGAACGGGAGCGTGTAGACCCCGAGGTCGCGGCCGTTGACCGGGTTCGCGGTGGCGGTCAGGGTGCCGGTGTACCCGTACGCGCGCTCCAGTTCGCGAATCCACTTGCGCTTCGTCCGGTCGTACGGCACATCGTTGTTGAAGGGGATCGCGACCGGGGAGGGCCAGTCCGCGTCACCCTGGACCCGGGACCCGGTGGAGTCCTTGAAGATGAAGTGCAGCGCGCGGTACGAACCTTCCTGCTGCTGCAACTGGATGTCCGCCGTACCGGACGCGACGTCGATCGAGTTGCGGCGCGCGTAGAGCACGGTACCGTTCCCCGGAGGCGTGAGAACGGTCGCGTTGCCCTGGGCATCCTTCCCGGACGACTGCCGGTAGGAGTCCTGATAGATCGAGACCACGAGGTTCGGCGCGGTGGTGGGCGGCGGGGCGGAGAACACGGCGTTGCTGGCCGCGATCGTGATGTCCAGCGCGAACGCATTGTTGCTGTTCGTGTTGGGGAGCGGACCGAGCGGCTGGTTCGGGATGAACTGGATCGGGATCTGGAGGCAGCACGCGCCGTTGCCGGACGTGGTGACCTCGGAGAAGGTCTCCGAGAGTCGCGGGTCATCGGAGAACGAGAAACCGCCCCACTTGACGAACATCGCGAATTCGTGCCCGGTCATCGGACCGAGGATGGGCTGACCGCCGGTGTCGTTGAAGGTGATGGACGCGAGGTACCCGAAAATGCCGTCGTTGACGGTCTGGAGGGTCCCGACGCCGGCCCCGCCGGACGCAACGAGATCGATCCACAGATCCGCGAGGAACCCGTTCGTCTTGGGGCTGTACGTGTCCAGCGGTTGCTGTGCGGCCGTGAGCGTGAGGTTGTAGACCTTCGTGTGGGTTTCCAGGTCCAGGGTTCCCGGGAAGAACGGCCGGAGCGCTACCGGGGCCTGCTTCCCGGCGGCGGTTTTCTTTGCCGCCGCCGCTGGGGCTTCGGGTGCCGCTGTCGTCATGAGTTGTTGCCTTTCGCCGTAGTGAGCGACGGGGGTTATTACCCGACGTTCGTCCCGGGGGTTGCCACCCGGCACGGCGATACCGTAAACCCGTAGAAGGACCCGATTGTTACCCTAGGCAATGAAGTTTCAAACCTTGTTTCGGTGTACTCTTCGGCGCGTGATGAACCTACGGAAGCGGGCTGAGGAAACGTTGCAAGACGTGTCAAGCGCGTCTAAAAAGATCGAGCAGTCGGCGGACTGGGCAACGATCGCGTTGTGCGTGGTTGCCGGGTTGGCCGCTCTCGCTCTGCTGACATCGATAGTTGCGTTGGAAAGGGCCACGTATGAACGGTGAACGACCGGAGCTCACCACGGAAGAGAGCGACGCGGCGCGACATCTGATGGACGCGGTGAACATCCACGTTCAAGCTTCCCGCGCGTCCGGCCGTGAGAAGCCGGGATGGGTCGCGATTCGTCTCCAGGACGGTAAGTCGCCCACGGGTGACCTGTACGACACGCAATCGGACGCGGCGCGGTTCAGCATGAACGATTCGAACGTGTTCTACGTGAAGGTCGGGAAAGACACGATGGGTTTCCGTGAGGCGTTGATTCAGCTTCGGGTGAATCGGCAGGCGCGGGCGCGGGGTGTCGTGTTCACTCGGGAAACCGTCGTTGCACCGATGCTGATCGAAGGTATCAACGAGATGTTGAGGAAGGGTAGGAGAGCATGACCGATGAATCGGCACCGCACGGGAGAGACGAGAACGGGGAACCGCTCGCACCGTACGGGTATCTGAAGGACGGCAAGACCCCGCGCAAGGGCAACCGGGGAGCGCGCCCGGGCCAGCGTGGCAACGGGAACCGGGCGCGGTCGCGCCGGCCCGGGGTGGGTCCGAAGAGTCCCACCGACGCGCAACGGAAAGAACAGTTGTGCGCGCTCGGAGAGATGGGAATCATCGCTCCACTCGCGGCGGCGTCTTCGACTCCGTTCGTACGTTCCCGGTTCGGTCAGAAGCAGGCGGATGCTCTCGCGGGGGACGCCGTGATCCTGACCCAGTTCTTACCGGACATCGCGGACGGGTTGATCGTCCTCGCCCAGTCGAAACCGGGCGCGCTCGCGTGGCTGGACCAGGTGGAGGACAAGGCTCCCTACCTACTGTTGATGAACGTCGGGGTCGCGATCGGGAAGGCTCTGGTTTCCAACCATCTGGACCCGAATCCGCGTCTCGCGAAAGCGGGTCGTCTCCAGGCGGCCATGCGGGCGGAGATGCTCGCGGCGGCGATCGAACAGCAGGCGGCGGAAATGGGGATCTCGCTGTCGGACGGGAACGAACCGACGACGGTCATTCCGGAACAGGAAGCGGCGTAGTGCCGCCCCGCCGGCGGACGGACGCGGATCTCCTCGCGGATGCGGATGTGGTCACGTTCGATCGGGATTACTTCCTGGATGAGGTGTGGGATTACAACCCGGGTGAGCACGTGACGATCCTTGCTCCGTCCGGCGGCGGGAAAACTCACCTCGCGTACCAACTGCTGAACGAGTCCGCGTCGCCTCGCCTCCAGGCGACCGTAATCGTTATGAAACCGAGAGATTCAACGGTTGACAAGTTTTCCAAGGATCTCGGTTTCAAAATGATCCGGGATTGGCCACCCGCGAAGATAACCGGCGCGTTCACACAGAAACCCCGGGGGTACACGCTGTGGCCCAAACACTCCGAGGAACCGGAAGTTACCGAGCAACGGCAATTCGCGATCTTCCGTCGCGCAATTCTCGACAACTACAATCACGCGGTATCACGGAATAGCGACGGTAAAATCGTTTTTGCCGACGAAGTGGTATCATTGATTGAGGTTTTGGGAATGGCGAACGAGCTCAAAACCGTGTGGCGGATGGGCCGTTCTGCCGGTTGCGGGCTATGGGCAACATCTCAGCAACCGGCGTGGATTCCGCGTAACGCGTATCAGGCTCACCACCTGTTCATCGGACTTGAAACCGACGAAGACGTGCAGAAACGTTATGGCGAAATCGGCGGGGGAATTGACAAGAACCTTGTAAAGGCTCTCGTCTCCAATCTGGAAATGCAGCAATTCGTTTACATCCGCCGCGACGCACGAGAGATTTGCATCGTGGACCGCTGAGCATTGGAGGACCGTCAATGTCACTCACCTACCTACCGCGCTCCGCGTGGAACGCTCGTGCGTCGAAGGGACCGACGCACCTGAACGCGTCCGGGCTACTCGGGACCGCGCTTCACTGGCCCGGGATGGGCAATCATCGGGTGTTCGCACAAGCCGATGTGGCTCACTCTCTCCGGGGCTGGCAGGACTACCACATGGACACGCGTGGTTGGTCCGATATCGCGTATCAGGTCGCCGTTGATCAGGCCGGCCGTATCTGGACCCTGCGGGGCCTCACAACGCGTTCAGGGGCCAACGGTGACGCCGCCGCGAACCTTGCCTACGGCGCGATCCTGCTCGTTCTCGGGACCGGTGAGACCCCCACCGGCGCACTGATCAACTCCACCCGGCAAGTCATCTCCGACTTTCGCCGGCTGTACCCCCAAGCAACCGCGATCAAGCCTCACAGTTGGGTCCGCACCCACTACACCGGCTCCGGAACCGACTGCCCCGGCGACCCCGCCCGGGCACTGATCGCGGCTGGGCAATTCGAGCCCAAGGCAACAACCCCACCACCACCCCCAGGAGAGGTGTCGGAGATGAACCAAGCAGATCGTGACTACGTGGACGGCCGGATGTCCGCGTACGCTCTGTGGCTCAACTACCGAAGGTTGAGCGACGAATTCGCGGTGGCGAGCGCGAGGAAGGACACGGTAGCAACCGGCGTCCTGTCTCCGCTCGTGAACGCCGCACGAACCGATTGGGAGAAGGCAGCGAAATGACCGCCACACTCGGAAACATCAGTAACTACACGCTCACCGAAGACGACGCGACGGAGATCAACAACGCTCCGCGCGATCACGTCATGCACGAGGTCGCGGCCGGCGATCAGTTCCCGATGATCACCACCCGCGTACAGGACGACGGCAGCTACAGCGGCACCGTCTTCCTGGACAACGCACAGGGGAAGACCCTGTGGCGCGAGGTCGCGAGCGACCCGGCGGAAACCCCGGCGGCGGAGACCCCGGCGACGGACGAGAGCGGCGACCACGCGTCGGACCCGGTGGCGTGAAGACGACCCTACTCGCGGGGGTGGTCGCACTCGTTGCGATCGTGGTCGCCGGTGCCGTCATCCTCTCCAACGACCTCACCCCCGGAGCTCGACTGATCGTCATTCAGGGAATGTTCACCGGAGTATTTGCAGTGATCGCGGGACTGTTGTCCTCCCTGAAAGCTGATCAGGCGGCGGTAAAGGCGGAAGACGCCGCCGCGAAGACTGCTGAAATGCATCACGACCTACAAAACGGGTTAATTCCCGAAAAGGTCAAGGAAGCGGTTAACGAAATGGCCGCTGATCCCGCACAACCGGCGATAACAATCGTTTCTGATCACGATTCATCGACAAATTCGTAAATGTCGATAATTGCCCCAGACAACGTTATTGGTTGTCTGGGGCAACGTCTTTTATTACTCTCCGTAAGCCGCGGCGTCACTGTGGGTTATCACATTACAGACGGTAGCGTATCCACTCCCCCGCGTAGCGGGGGGTCCCCC
>NZ_DASXHW010000306.1:0-3378 GCF_036488105.1 Mycobacterium sp.
GCCGGCCCGCGTTGCCGGTCTCGGCGACCGCGGCCGCATCGCTGTGGGTTACAAGGCCGACCTCAACGTCATCGACCACGCGGCACTGCGGATCCACAAGCCGGTGATCACCCACGACCTGCCCGCCGGTGGCCGCCGACTGGATCAGACCGCCGACGGTTACGTCGCCACGATCGTCGCCGGCGAGGTGATCGCCGAGAACGGCGTGCCCACCGACGCGCGGCCCGGCAAGCTGGTCCGTGGCCGCCAGTCGGTGCCCGCCTGAAGTAGCGCGGCCAGTGTGCAGGTTAGTTATCTGTCCGAACTGGCGAAAATCACTCACCTGAGCTGCACAGTCGGCGTGCTAGATCGGGCAACCCGCCTCCCTGAGCTTGCTGCGCACGCGTTCGATGATCACGTCTGGTCTGGACAACATCTCCGCGCTGATCCTGACTACCACCCACCCCATCGTTTCGAGCAGCGCAATGCGGTCGATATCCCACGACCGCTGATACCGGTCAGACCAGTGCTGGATGCCGTCGTACTCGACAGCGACTCGCCACTCCCGCCACCCCATGTCGACTCTGATCCTCGCTGTGCCGAACTCATCGGTGAACTCGATCTGCGTCTGGGGCGGCGGTAGTCCCGCCGCTACCAACAGCAATCGCACCCGACTCTCCTGCGGAGACTCGGCGCCACCGTCAACCAGCTTCAACGCCGATCGCAGCCGTCGAATACCCCGGCTGCCGGGCCTGGCAGCAGCCAGGGATACGACGTCGGCGATCTTGAAGTTCGTGGCGTGCGCCAGCGCATCGAGGACGGGTATCGAACGGTTCACCGACAACGATCGTCCGATGTCGAACGCGGTCCGCTCGGGGGTGGTAATCCGAATCCCGTTACGGACTAACGTTTCTCGGGTGTCCAAGTCGTAAGTACGGACCGCAATCCCCGCCGGGGCGTGTCGATTGGGACGGCACAACTCTGCGGGTTCATCGACGTCCACCCATTTCGTGCCCAGAACGGCCGCCGCGGAAAGACCAGTGAGCGTCGCGTCGCCACCGGACCACAGCCAGGCCGCTCGGGCGCGGGTGAGCGAAGTCAACGTCGCTTGCTTAGACACGTAGACGTTGCGGTAGACGGGCCGGTAATCCCGCTGGAGCCGCCAGGCCGAGATCTCGCCTCGCCGCACGGCCTGCCGCCCGAGAAACGGCCAGTCGTCTGTGTTCATGGGCGAAATCTTCGGTCAATGGCGGTCGGTGCCGCGCGCAATCATGCACAGCGCATCGAGTGTGCAGCTTCTGCCTACGAAAACGGCGCAAAGGCGTAGACAACCTGCACACTCCAGCCCAGAACGAGCTCTAGCCCGCGCTCAGCGCGTCGAAGAGCGCGGCCAACTGATCGGGCGACACGGCGGCGTTGCACCGGCCACGTAGATCGAGCAACGGCTGGGCGATGCCCTTCAACTCCAAGGCCTCGCCGGGGTGGCTGAGAAAGTACCCCCGCACCGACGACTTCGCGTCCGCCGGCGGTTGGTTGACCGCGGCAGTCAGCACGTTATTGGCATCCGGGTGGCCGTCCAGGTATCCGCTTGCCGCGTTCAGCACCCCACTGGAGGTGGCAGCCAGCCCGCTGGCCGAGCACGGATCGGGTGCGGCACCAGCGGTCGGCGCGACGGTGACGAAAAGAGCGCAGCCGGTGATTACTCCAAAGATTGTGCGCCATAACGATTTTCTCACTGCGTCGTCCCTTCGTTCCCTACTGTTCGAATGTTCAGTACATCAGTTACCCACAAATACGAAAAACCCGGCCCCACCTGGGGACCGGGTTTTTCGTTGTCTGACGCGGACTTAGAAGTCCATACCGCCCATGCCACCGGTCGGGTCGCCGGCAGCAGCGGCGGCCTTCTCCGGCTTGTCGGCAACGACGGCCTCGGTGGTCAGGAACAGCGCCGCGATGGACGCCGCGTTCTGCAGCGCCGAACGCGTCACCTTGACCGGGTCGGCCACGCCCGCCTTGAGCAGGTCCTCGTACTCACCGGTCGCGGCGTTGAGCCCAACACCGGGCTTGGAGTTGGCGACCTTCTCGGCGACAACGCCGGGCTCCAGCCCGCCGTTGAAGGCGATCTGCTTCAGCGGAGCCGACAGTGCCACGCGCACGATGTTCGCGCCCGTTGCCTCGTCGCCGGTGAGCTTCAGATCGTCCAGAGCCGGAGCCGACTGCAGCAGAGCCACGCCACCACCGGCGACGATGCCCTCCTCGACGGCGGCCTTGGCGTTGCGCACCGCGTCCTCGATGCGGTGCTTGCGCTCCTTGAGCTCGACCTCGGTCGCGGCGCCGGCCTTGATCACCGCAACACCGCCGGCCAGCTTGGCCAGACGCTCCTGCAGCTTCTCGCGGTCGTAGTCGGAGTCGCTCTTCTCGATCTCGTTGCGGATCTGCGCGACCCGACCGGCGATCTGGTCGGCGTCACCGGCACCGTCGACGATGGTGGTCTCGTCCTTGGTGACCACCACCTTGCGGGCCCGACCCAGCAGCGCCAGGTCGGTGTTCTCCAGCTTCAGGCCGACCTTCTCCGAGATGACCTCACCACCGGTCAGGATGGCCATGTCGGTCAGCATCGCCTCACGACGGTCACCGAAACCGGGGGCCTTCACCGCGACGGACTTGAACGTGCCACGGATCTTGTTCACCACCAGGGTCGCCAGGGCCTCGCCCTCGACGTCCTCAGCGATGATCGCGAGCGGCTTGCCACCCTGCATGACCTTCTCCAGCAGCGGCAGCAGGTCCTTCACGGTGGAGACCTTCGAGGAGATCAGCAGGATGTAGGGGTCCTCCAGCTCGACCTCCATCCGCTCGGCGTCGGTCACGAAGTAGGGCGAGATGTAGCCCTTGTCGAAGCGCATGCCCTCGGTGAGCTCAAGCTCGAGCCCGAAGGTCTGGCTCTCCTCGACGGTGATGACGCCTTCCTTGCCGACCTTGTCCATCGCCTCGGCGATCAGCTCGCCGATGGAGTTGTCGGCCGCGGAAATCGAGGCGGTAGCGGCGATCTGCTCCTTGGTCTCGACCTCCTTGGCGGTCTTGAGCAGCTCCTGCGCGACGGCCTCGACAGCCTTCTCGATGCCCCGCTTGAGCGCCATCGGGTTGGCACCCGCGGCCACGTTGCGCAGACCCTCGCGCACCAGCGCCTGAGCCAGCACAGTGGCCGTGGTGGTGCCATCACCGGCGATGTCGTCGGTCTTCTTGGCAACTTCCTTGACCAGCTCGGCCCCGATCTTCTCCCAGGGGTCCTCGAGCTCGATCTCCTTGGCGATCGACACACCATCGTTGGTGATGGTGGGCGCGCCCCACTTCTTCTCGAGCACGACGTTACGGCCGCGCGGGCCGAGCGTCACCTTGACG
>NZ_DASXHW010000318.1:0-7592 GCF_036488105.1 Mycobacterium sp.
GGTGGTAGCTACGACGTCGTCGATCGATCGCTGGAGCACCTCTAGCCTTTGCGCTTCGAAGGTGAGTGTTCTTGTCGCGTCGACAGTATCGCGCGACGACGCGGCCTGCGCCAGATCGCTAGTCGTCGTGCAGAAAGCGCGCCGCAAGCAACACCGCGATACCGGCGAACACCAGGATCGTCACGGCGACGGCCGACCAGCCGCGGGCGTCGAAGGCCACGCCTCCCAGCCATCCGATGGCGCTTGAGCCTGCGTAGTAGAACAGGTTGTACAGCGACGATGCTTGGGCTTTGCCTACGGGTGCAGCCTGGCCGGTCCATCCGGCCGCGGTGGAGTGTGCACCGAAGAATCCGGCCGTCGCGACCACAAGCCCGATCAGGACCGCGATGACGTTGTCGCTGAGCGTCATTGCGACACCAGCCATCATGATCGACACAGCCACCAGCAGGACCCGCTTGCGGCCGAAGCGGGCGGCTTCGGCACCCGCCCGTGACGACGCCCAGGTGCCGGCCAGATAGGCCAGGAACATCAGGCTCACCACCGAGGGCGCTAGGTGGAACGGTGCACGAGTCAACTGGAAGCCGAGGAAGTTGTAGAGCGCCACGAATCCGCCCATCAGCAGAAACCCCTGCGCAAAGAGCACCAGTTGGCGTGGTGTGCGCACATTGGCGGCGAGCCGATGGCCAAGGCTGCCTTCGGGATTGGTGTCGTGGCGCAACACCGGGGTGAATCCGCGCGGATCGGGAGCGAGCTTGACGAACCCCATGGCCGCCAACCCGCAGAGCACCGCGACGGTGAAGATGCCGACGCGCCACCCGGCCACCTCGGCAACAGGGCTGGAGACGAGCCGTCCGAGCAGTCCGCCGATCGTGGTGCCGCCGACGAATATGCCGGCCGCTCTCGCGGCGTGCACCGGATCTACCTCTTCCGTCAGGTAGGCCACCGCAATGGCGGGTACGCCGCCGACCATTAGACCCTCAACGAAACGACCGGCGAGAAGAAGTGAGAGCGTCGGCGCGAAGGGCACCAACATGCCGACCACGGTGGCGACGGTGACCGAAATCGTGATCGCCTTCACCCTGCCGATGCGGTCGGCCAACGCTGACCACGGGATGACTCCGATGGCCAGACCTACCGTCGACGCCGAAACCAGCAGTGCGGCACTCGCCGCTCCGACACCTAAATCCTTTGAAATCAACGGCAATACGGCTTGCGGTGAGTACAGCTGCGCAAATGTCGCAACGCCCGCGCAGAACAGCGCCGCGAGTAGCCGGCCGTAGGCCGCAGACCCACGGGTATGCCCAGTCCAGGCAGCGTCCACGAATTGCTCACTCGCCACACATTCAACGTTAAGAAGCGCCCGATGACGTGTCCATGGAATGAGCTGCAACTCACCTCGGCCCAGCGCCGGCAGTCGGGCCGAAAATCCGCGTTCAGCTGCCGTTTTGGGGTGACTTGCGCGCTGCGGCATCGCGATTACGCTTCGTCAGCATGCGCGACCTTCAGGTCGAGCGGCTCAGAAGCGAGGATCAATGGCGGCAGTCCTACACGCTGACACAGATGCGTTGCGCGCTGCGGCCAGTCGTTGGCAGATGATCGGCGGCGATCTAGGTGCGAGCGGCGTTCCCTCGGTCAACCTCGCGAGGACCTGGCCCAGCGCTGCGGCGACCAGCGGCATCCATCGCCAAGCGGCGGCCGCCACCGCGACGTTTCAGGCACGCATCGATGAGACCGCCGCGGTACCCACTAATGCCGCCAACGCGTATCAACAGCACGAGACGGTAAAGGCCGGCGACATCAAGGACGTGATGAGTCTTGTCACTGGCCCGATGCACGATGTGATTAGCATGGCGGGCTCGTTAGGAAGCGTCAGCAGCTCGATCGGCGGAACGCTCGGGCAGCTTGGGGGCCAGGCAGTTTCGATCACGACCAATCTCACCAGCACCTTGACCAGTTCGCTGAGTCATGTTGGTGGCGCGCCTCAAAGCTTGCCGGTGCCCACCGACCACGCGTTCGGTCACATCGTGGGTAGTCAGTCGGAGCCGCCGTCAATGTCGCCGCCGCCCGACGATCAGCGGAATCAGTTGGCGCCGAGATCAATTGACCCCATGCTCAAAGAAACTTAGCTCAGGAAGTTCGAATGGTCCCGACGCTCAGCCAGATAAAGGCGTACACCACCGACCACCTGGTCGACGCCGCTGACCATTGGTGCAGCTTGGCTGACCGCTGGGAGGAGGCGCACTGGCAGGTCCGGAACCAGGCTCATGTGCTGGACTGGGACGGTGCGGCCGCCAATGCTCTTCGAGCACGGACCGCGTCGGACTACACCGTTGCCAGCGGCCAGGCAGATCAGCTTCGCAGCGCGTCGCGCATCGCCCGTCAACAGGCCGGCGTACTCGACCACCTTCGTAACCGTGTTCTCTACGCAGTCGAGGACGCCCATGGCGCGGGATTCATCGTCGGAGAAGACTTTTCGGTGACTGACAGCCGGACCAGCCGCACCGCGGCAGAGCTGGGTGCTCGCCAGGCGCGGGCTCAAGTTTTCGCTGCAGATATTCGCGGCCTGGCAGGGGCTTTGGTTGGGGCTGACACCACTGTTGCGGGCGATCTGTCCAGTGCAGCCGCCGGCATCGGCGGCACCGGCTTCGAGATCTGAGCCGACCGTCACGAGGAGCCCATTTGCAGCTGGCTAACGTGTGGAGCACGGACGGCGCTAAGGAGATGTCTGATGTCGGGTTGCCGCGGTCGCTTCATTGTTCCCGCAGCTGTATTGCGCAGGCTCGCCGACGACGATTCGATCCCGACGGAGTCCCGACGAGCACTGCTCGACAGCGCCGCCGTGGAGTCCGCGTGGCGAGAACTACGCCACGCCCACAGCGAAGCGACGCAATCCACTCTGCTCGCGAGAGGGATCGCGAGCCTCCGGTTGGCGGGTGTGCTCGCACGGGTGCCGGCGGTCACGGTCTACAACTGCAAGAACACCCAATCACTGCCAGGCACGCCCGTCGCCGATCCGGGTGGCAGTTCGGACATGACGGCGAAACGCGCGTTCGACACGACTCACGCCGTGATCGATTTCTACCGGGAATGCTTTGGCCGCAACTCGGTTGACGATGCCGGCATGACGTTGATGTCGTCGATTCACTACGGTGTGCGCTACGACAACGCCTTCTGGAACGGCTTCCAGATGACGTACGGGGACGGCGACGGTCAAGTCTTCACTGACTTCACCAGATCGGATGACGTCGTCGGCCACGAGTTGACCCACGGCGTCACCCAATTCACTGCGGGCTTGAACTACTCCGACGAACCCGGTGCGCTCAACGAAAGTGTCTCTGACGTGTTCGGCGTGATATTTCATCAGTGGCGGCACAAGCAGACTGTTGATCAAGCGGAGTGGCTGGTCGGCCCTGGTGTCCTCGGCCCCATCGCACTGCAAAAGGGTTACACCTGTCTGCGCGATCTGGCCGCACCTGGCTCGCGACACTGCCTGTCGACGCAACCGTTGCACTACCGCGACTACCTTCCCAAAGGCGATCCGCATGAAAACAGCGGTATCCCGAATCACGCGTTCTACCTTGCGGCGACGACCATCGGCGGACAAGCCTGGGAAAAGGCCGGGAAAGTCTGGTACGCGGCACTCACCAGCGACAAAGCCCGACCGTTGACGAACTTCGCCGAGTTCGCCGGGCTCACCCGCGCTGCGGCCAGATCGCTGTTCCCACGTGATACCAACGTCTATCGTGGCGTGGACGACGCCTGGACGCGCGTCGGGATCCCCGACCCCGACATCGCGGTCTGAGCATCGTCGATTCGAGTCAGGACGGTCGGGACGCGGCAATGGGCAATCGGTACATCATCGAACGACGCGGTGGTCTCGCCGGCCTGACAGCCAGTGGCGCTATCGATGGTGATGCGCTGAATCCAGACGATCGACAGACCCTGGAACATCTCCTCGACACTGAAGAACCCCTCGCCGCCGACCCCGGTGCTGACCGCTACACCTACCTCGTGACACGCGAGACCGCAGTAGGAAGCACGACGCGCGAGATCCCGGAGAGCGCCCTGCCCGATGCAGTGGCAAGGGTTGCGACGACCCAGCTCTAGAGGTGGGGCAGGGTATTCCAGTTCTTGAGCCACACGCTTGGGGCGAAAGTGTCCGTGTTGTAAAGCTTTTGCAGTGCGGACTTTGGTTGCCGCCCAATCTTGGCGGCGTCCAGCGTTTCGCCGCGGCCTTCGCGCCAGGCCGCAGTCCATAGCATCGCCAGCGTTTTCGCCCCGTCTTTCAGACGCTTGACGGTGGCGGCACCGAAGGTGTTCCACAACTGGGCGATTTGGTCCGGGCCTGGGTGAGCAGCGAACACCGACACGATATCGGCGGGCGGGATTGCCTCGATGGTTCGCTGCATCAACGTCACCGCGGCATCGGCTGCCTCATCCGAACCGGTGACGAGCGGCGGCCCGTGTGGATCATCGGCGAGGCCGGCGTTGACCGCGGCAACCACTTCGGCGGCATGTTCGTCGAGCATCGTGGTCTCGTACGCACTGTGCACGGCGTCCTCGCCGGCGCCGGGCATGCCGTGGTGCAGGCGGGAAACATGCAGCGGTTGACACGCGTCGCCAACATAGTGGGCCAGCACACCGGCGGCCGCGACATATCCGAGCACGTCATCATTGCGCACCGCCTGGACCATCCGTCCGTAGAGCTGCGCGGCACGAAACGGCAGAGCCCCGCGGTGCTCATCGGTTGGCGGGGGCGTCAACGAGTCGTAGAAAGCAGTCCAGCCAGCTGGGGTTCGCCACGTGCCGTCGCCGCCGTGCCACAGCTGCATCAACGTCTGCCCGCCCGCCGCGGCTCCACCTGGCTGATCCATATCGGCGAAATGATTAGCGGCGTCTTCGGGCCGGGTGCGGCGCCACACCAGGTCCGGCACGTCAGCCAGCGCGACGAAAGCGCTCTGCGGGCCGGGTTCATACCGGTTGCCGGCGACGATTTCGATGTCGCTGATGGCGATGCGATCGCGGTTATCCCGCAGTAGCCGCGCCAATTTGGTGCCCGCAGGGCCGAGCTGGCACGCCGAGCCGGCGATCGTATAGTGACCGACCATCCCCCAATGCTCACGCTGGTCGGGATTCGCTTTGTCGGTCATCTTGGGAATTCTGCTACTTGGCAGCCGGCACGCGGCAGACACCAACTCTCAACACCGATGGTTTGATCTGTGGCTCTCACGGGCACTTCCGTTGCTAGACAGCTGCGTCCCCGGCTGTGTGCCGGTAGGAATACGGAGAGAGAAGGTCGAAATGCACCCGGAACCGAACTCCGCCGCCGACGCCCCGATCGGTGAGTTGTTCGCTCAGTTGTCAGCGCAGACCACGAGGCTAGTACGCGATGAGATGCGTTTGGCACAACGGGAATTCGTTGAATCAGCCAAGCACGCCGGTATCGGCGCCGGCCTATTCAGCGTCGCGGGACTCACGGCAGTATTTGGGGTGCTTGGCCTGATTACCGCAGCGATCGCCGCCCTCGCCCTGGTGCTGCCGGTCTGGGCTGCCTCGTTGATCATCGCCGCGGCCCTGTTCGTCATCGCCGGCATCGCCGGTCTCATCAGCAAGCAGCAGCTCGGCGAAGCCTCCCCCACCCCGAACAAGACCGTCGCCAACATCAAACAGGACATCAATGAAGTGAAAGGTGCCCGTCGTGACCGCCGATGAAACGACACCACCCGCGCCGACCGGTGAGCCGGGGCCCGACGCCAGCGTCGAGGACATCCAGGCCGACATCGACAAAACGCGCCACGAACTCGGACAGACCGTGGAGGCGCTGGCCGCAAAGGCCGACGTCAAAGGACAAGTGAAACAAAAGGCCTCCGATACCAAGGACCGCCTCACCGAGAAAGCCGTGCAGACTCGCGACGTCGTCGCCGAGAAAGCGAACGCGGCACAATCGGCGGCCCACGAAGTGCTTGCCGGCGATGCCGGGTCGGGTAAACCGTGGCTACCGGTCGGAGCAGTCATCGCGGCCAGCATCGCCATCATCGGTCTCGTGGTCTGGCGGCGCCGCCGATAGACCGCACCGATCACACGAAAGGGGCGCGCGCATGTCGGAGTCAACGAGTAGGTGGGCCCAGATTCTGTACCGGCCAGTCGGTCTCCTGAGCTCAGCAGTGGGGGGCCTGCTAGCCGGCGCCATCTTCAAACAGGTATGGCGGCGCGCCGCGCCCGGTGACACGCCCCATCCGCCGACGGCGTTAGAGACCAAATACCCCTTCAAGGAGATCCTGCTCGCCGCCGCCGTTCAGGGCGTGATTTTCTCAGTCGTCACCACCGTCATCGACCGTCAAGGCGCGCGCCTATTCGAGAAGGCGACCGGTGAGTGGCCCGGCCCTTAACCACCACGCGTCGTAAAACGACGCCATTTCAACGCGCACCAGCATGTTTCGCTGCTGACCAACTTTGAATGGATTGTCGCCTGGTTGCGGACTACCCGAGGCAGTCCGCTGCCGTCGTCAACTCGGCATCCATGTTCCGCTCCATCATCATCAGCGCCGCCGCCGCGAGCTCGGCGTCAATGCCAGCGACGGCGTCAGTCGGCACGACAACCGGGATGTGCCGCACGTAGGCGTCCAGCGCGGTGTACAGGATGCATTGCTCGGTAACCTGGCCGATCAGAATGAGCCGCTTGGTGTCCAAACGACGTAACAGATAAGCCACCGACGTCGCGTAGAACGCGCTATGACGGACCTTCGTCAACACTTGGCTGTCGTCCGTCGGCAGGATCGGCTCCACCAAGTCTGGCCGCGCACCCTCACGCGCCGAACGGACGATGTCAGAAAACTGGGCGGTGAAATCGCCGTAGTTGTCGTTCACGTACACCAGGTCGACCTTGTCGCCCTTGCGTGCGCGTCGCACCAAGTCGGCAACTGGGCCGATGATTTTTTCGACATTGCGGATAAGTTGTTCGGAGTCAGGATGCTGGTAGCTGTTCATCATGTCGACGACCAAGACTGCGGTATCGCTCATCCGACCTTGATACCCCACGCGCGGGTGTTGACACCGCCAGGACGACAATAGGAAGGCATTTGACTTCTACGGCCTCGCGACCTGAATGCTGTAGGCCTCGCAACAATTCTTCTGCAGCCGGGCGGGATCGGCAGCTAACAGCGGCAACGGTCCGTTGTCGCGGTGTAGCGCGCGGGGGCCTACGAGTAACCCCTCATGCTGGCGTCAGCCGTTTTAATTGCGAGGTACGCTGGCGAATCCGTGCCCACTGACGCACACTTACGTGTGCGACTTGCGCGCCGACCTGGTCCGCCCACAAATCGCATCCTTATCCGGGGCAGTACTCGACAGCAAGAGGTCAGAAAAAATGGCCGACAGCAGGAGTCAGGTCGACCAGACCACGGTGGATCGGTTGGCGACCGATGACGATCACCCCGCCACCGACGGCCATGCAGTCCGCGTGCTGGACAAGGCTTTGCTTGGCGGTGAACCGCAGCGGGTCGGCAGATTCGAATACCGATACGACAGCGACGCGTGGACGTGGTCGGACACCGTCGCACGAATGCACGGCTATGAGCCCGGCGAAATCGAAC
>NZ_DASXHW010000322.1:0-2589 GCF_036488105.1 Mycobacterium sp.
GTTGTTGAGTTCGGAGTAGATCAACAACGGCAACGACGCCATGTTGCCGTTGAAGATGTCGAAGTTGATCGACCGGCTGTAACCGACCAACACCAACACCGGGGCGGTTTCGCCCATCACCCGCGCGATCGACAGCAGCACGCCGGTGATGATGCCCGGCATCGCGATCGGGACGACGATCCGCATGATCGTTTTCCACTTGGGAATTCCCAAGGCGTAGCCGGCTTCTCGCAAGTCTTGAGGCACCAGCCTGAGCATCTCCTCGCTCGATCGCACCACGACCGGCAACATCAGTAGGACCAGCGCGAGTGACACCGCGAACGCGCTCTGCTCGAATCCCATGGTGGCGATCCACAGGCTGAAGACGAACAGCGCCGCCACAATCGAGGGCAGCCCGGCTAGCACGTCGACCATGAAGGTGGTGAATTTGGCCAGCCGGCCAGATCGATACTCGGCCAAGTACACCGCGGTCATGAATCCCAGTGGCACAGCGATGCTAGCCGCCACCGCTGCCTGCACGACGGTGCCGTACAGGGCGTGATATACCCCTCCGGAAAACTGCTCTGGCAGCACACCGCGTAACGAGTGGCTCCACCATCCGTGCCGAGTGAGCGCGTACCAGCCCCGTGCGACAACGACCCACAGCACCCAGATCAGCGGTACCAACGCGATACCGAAGGAAATCATGAAAAAAGTTGCCGCGATCTTGTTCTTGATCCGCCGACCGAGACTGATCGGCTGAACTGCCGCGGCTTTGACCGGCACATCGAGGGTGGGGGCGCTCATATCTTGACCGCCCTGCCGACGATCCCGCGGGCGACCGCGTTGACGACGAAGGTGAGGACGAACAGCACGAATCCAGCCGAGATGTAGGCGCCGGTCGGTAGCGGCTCGCTGAATTCGCTCGCCGCAGAAGCGATTTTCGAGGCGAAGGTGTATCCACCGTCGAAAAGGGACCAATGACCGGCGGAAGCCGACGCACGCAGGATGATCAGCACCGCGACGGTTTCGCCCAGCGCGCGGCCCAATCCCAGCATCGACGCGGCGACGGCACCGCTGCGGCCGTACGGCAGCACGGTCATCCTCACCACTTCCCATTTCGTCGCACCCAGGGCTTGTGCGGCTTCGGTGTGGCTGGTCGGCGTCTGCCGGAACACTTCCCGCGACACCGAGGTGATGATGGGCAGGACCATGACGGCGAGAACAACGCCGGCCGTGAAGATGTTGCCGCCACCGGCCAGTGATACGTCGCCGGCTTTGAACAGAAAAAACCATCCCAGCTCGCGGTTGAGCAAGGACTCGATCGGCTCGAGTTGTGGTGCCAGCACGAAGATTCCCCACAGCCCGAAGACGATCGACGGCACCGCGGCGAGCAGATCGACGATTGCGCCAAAGATGCGCGACAGCCTCGGCGGCGCGTACTGGGTCAAAAACACCGCGATGCCGATCGCGATCGGCACCGCCAAGGCCATCGCCCACAGTGAGCTCAGCAGCGTGACCATGAACAGGTCGCGGATGCCGAACGCCAGCTTGCTGCTGTCGACGGTAGTGAACTGCGCGCTGGTGAAGAAATTCGCATGGTTGGCGCGCAAAGCTGGAATCGCCCGGACCAGAAGGAATATCGCGATCAGTCCGATAACGATGGTGATCGTCGAAGCGGCGAGGGCGGCGACCGACTCAAACAGCCGGTCGCCCGCCCGTGCCTTAGCTCCGTCGCCGGCGTCGCGCGCGGGCGCTGTCGCGGTGGACATGTTGGCCCTTGATCAAGCGATGGCGTTGACCGCGGTTGACAGCCTCGACTTGAAGGCGTCGGGGATCGGGATGTATCCGTTGTCCGCCAGGCCATTCTGGCCGGGCCCGATGGTCGCCTGCAGGAATGCCTTGACGGCCGTGCCGACCTGGCTGTCCGAATACTTCGAGCAGACAACTTCATACGTCGCCAACACGATCGGGTAAGCGCCCGGCTGCGTGGGTTTGTAGAACGACAGCGTGTCCAGGACCAGGTCGTTGCCCTGCCCCTTGATCTTTGCCGCGGCGATCGTCTTCCCGACCGAATCAGTGCTGATCGCAACGGGATCGGGTCCGGCCGACGTGACGATCTTGGCTTCGTTGAGCTTCTGGGCCTGGGCGAACGACCATTCGTTGTAGGTGATCGACCCGGGAGTGTTTTTGATGGCCGCCGAGGTGCCGTCGTTGCCCTTGGCACCTTCACCGACGCCGCCGTTGAACGACTTGCCGTGGCCCTTGCCCCACGCACCGTCGGATGCGGCGTCGAGGTACTGCTGGAAGTTGTCCGTTGTTCCGGACTGGTCGCTGCGGAACACCACGTGGATCGGCAGATCGGGGAGCGCAGTGCCGGCGTTGAGGGCGGTGATCGCCGGGTCATTCCACGTCTTGATGGCGCCGTTGAAGACCTTCGCCGCGGTCGGTCCGTCCAGGTTCAGCGATGTAACGCCGGTGACGTTGTAGGTCACCGCGATCGGCCCGAACACCACCGGCAGGTCCCATGCCGGCGACCCGCATCGCTGCTGCGCTTTGCCGTGTTCGTCGTCGCTCAGCGCGACGTCCGATCCACCGAAGTCGGTTTGG
>NZ_DASXHW010000407.1:0-5595 GCF_036488105.1 Mycobacterium sp.
GGCGGCGGTCGCCTCCCCTGTCGCCCCGCCGCCCGGCGCCGTCTTGGGGGAAGGGGTGCTCCGCGCGGCAGGGTCGGGTACCGCGGGCGCTACCGCGTGGCGGATGAGGGCAAGCTCGGCGCGGAGGCTCTCGGTTCCCGCATGCGCCCGGTCCGCGGCGGCGAGGGCGGCGTCGGCGGCTGACATCGCGGCCCTGACCTCTGTGCGGAGTGCCGTGACTTGCTCGCGGAAGGCGGAGGCGTGCCCGGCGGCGGCTTCCTCGATCCGGGTGAGGGACGCCTCGACCCGGCCGAGCTGGTCTGCCTTACGGCTCACGGGCTGCCCCTTTCTGGTCAAGATGGTCAGCTGTCAGCCCGGTCGTGAAGAATGAAAACACCGCGCCGAACAAGGGGACGACGGTCAGCATCATGAGCGCGGAGAGCGCGTAGGCGGCCGTCGTGGCAGGCCCGGTGTCGCAGCCGACCGTGGTAGCGGTCCCGAGTGCGCAGTACAGGCCGTGGGCGACGGGGATGCGGTCGGCCTGGCCGTAGAGCACCCCGAGGATCACGTCGAGCAGGAGAGTGATGGTCAGCGCGTACAGCGCCCTCTTGTGGTGCGCGTTGAGGACCGTCATGCGCCCCCGCCTCCCCGGTACGTGCGGGAGGACTGACTCGCGGCCGTCAGCAGCCGCTCGATGCTCTCCAGCACTTCCAGCTCGGTCCGCTCGGGGCGCGCGTTCTCGTGATGCCGGTTGCAGTACGGTGTTCCGCTGACCTTGTGGCGGCCGATCCTCCAGCACCCGTGCTCGGCGCAGTTCAGGCCGTGCCACAGGGAGACGATCACGCCGCCGCTGAACACGGCGGTGACGAGCATCGGGCCGACACCGGAGGCGAAGTCGTAGTTCTGGCTGGCCTGCGTGTCGATGCCGAGGAAGTGGGCGAGGCCGTGCTCGTAGCGGTAGGCGAGGTAGGCGGCGATCACGGCCGCGAACGGGAGGAGGAGCCGGCCGAGCCTCATGCCGCGCCGCCTGGCAGGTACGAGACGCACAGCAGGACCACGGCGAACGCTGCGGCCAGGACGCCGCCTGTTTCGAGCAGCGACAGGCCCTTGCCGCGGTTGGGGCGCAACAGGGCGATCCCTGCGCCGAGGGCGAGGCAGATGACCACCGACGAGGCCATGGCGGCGGCACCCGAGCAGACGGCGTACGGCAGCGCCGGGAGCACGCAGCCGGTTCCCGTGGCGATCCCGAGCATCGCCGACTCGCCGAACCCGCGGTCGTTGTCGTCACTCAGCCAGTCGAAGCCGGCCATCGACACGGCCGAGGTGAGGCCGCCGGAGATCGCGCCGGGCAGGACGAGGGACTGGTGGCCGGACAAGTAGAAGACGGTGCCGAGCAAGCTGACCATGCCGTCCCCGAGGCCGAAGATGACCGGGCGCGCCAGCCTGCGCCGGGAGGCGGCGCGTGCGGCAGGGGCGGAAGTGGCGGCCATAGGCAAAGGATAGGCGCGTGCACGGTGCAAATGCACGTGCAGATGGGCTGACTTAGCCGTCTTCCCGCTCGGTCCACGGCACGATGGCGCCGCGCCGCTCGGCCCTGCGCAGCCACAGGTAGGCAACAGGGTCGTAGCGCCTCCACCATTCCCGGTGCTCGCGGATCTTGCGGAGCTCGGCAACGGAGTCAGAGAACTGGGCAAGCGCCGTGGCGAGGTCAGTCACCGGCTTCACCGATCCCGAAGACCCTGCGGGCGTAGTCAAGGCCCGCGCGCTGGTTCTCGTCCACCGGGGGCAGGCCGGGGGCCTCCTCGCCCGATCGCCTGGCCCAGTACCCGCCGGGGCCACGGCCCTTGATGTGGTCGATCATGTCCTGCATTCCCTCGGCAACCGAGGCGGGCGAGAGGTAGGCGTACATGATGCGGGTGAACTCGCGGAACGCCTCGTCTTCCTCGGCCGTGCGGTGCTTCTTGCGGAACCAGTACTTCTGCTCTAGCTCGACCCTGTCCAGCAGCTCGCGGCGCGTCAGGGTGCGGGCCTCGGCGTCGGTGAGCCTCTTGAACCTGGCCATCATCCGCCTCCTTCGCCGGGTAGCCGGACAACGCCCGCGTCCAGCAGGTTCTCGTCAAGGGTGACCGACGGGTTCCACAGGATCAGCGTGCAGTCGTCATTGCCGCAGAACGCCTGCTCGGTGCCGAACGCGAACAGCGGCGGCTTGCCGCACAGGGGGCAGGTCGGGGTCTTCGGGGCGTCAGCCATCGTCGCCGCCTCCCGTGCCCGGCCATTGCAGGTCAGGGTCGCCGGTAACCGTACGGAAGAAGTCAAGCAGGTCGTCCATGGTGCCCGCGTACTCGGTGAACTGGTCGCGGATGTCGGCGACCAGGGAGCTGGCTCCCTCGCGGTACCCGGTCTCGTAGCTCTCGTCAGCCATCGGTGGCCGCCAGCTCTTGATCCGGCTGAGCCAGGCGCGGCAGGAGCCGGGCGCCGTACGTGGTGATAGTCCACTCGGCCCGCCCGCCCCGGTAGGTCATCGACAAGGACGCGTAGCCTGTCCCGATCATCTCGCCTTCCCCCGTGCGGGCACGGAGGGACACCTGAGCGGGGCGGGCGTCAAGGATGAACGTGCCGTCGCCGTTGTCCTGCTGGCCGATCCGGGGCAGCGAGCCGGTGCCGCGCACGGTCACCGACGCTGACCGCGAGGTCACCACGGGGATACCTGTCGTACGGGCGTCGTCATCGGGGATGAACGCCGGCTCCACTTCCTCCCCGCAGATGGCGCACTTCCAGTGCGGCTCGTCGTATCCCTCGCCCTCGCAGATACCGCCGCATGACCCGTCGCAGTCGACGTGAACGAGGTACTCGGTGAGCGTCGGGGTCTTGCCGTCCTCGGCGAACGCGTGAAAGTGGCCGTTGCTGTCGGTGTACTCCCACGCCGGGTCGGGCTTGACCGCGGTCTCGGAGCGGGCGTACTCGACCGATTCCTCGAACCGGATCTCAGTGGGGTGGAACTCGCTGCCGTTGATGCTCGCGTGGCCGGCCACGGTTGCGCTGATCATGCTGAGTCCTCCCACTCGCTCGCGATGATGCTGAGCATCTTGGCCACGTGCTCGTCCCGGCCGCAATCGCACGGCTTCCCGGCCCGCTCGTCGTCCGCACACGCGGAACCAGGCTCGCCGCCGTCCTCGCGGGCCGCCTGCGAGCAGGAGAACCACGGGTCACCGTCAACGTTCTGGTGCTGCTCGGCGAGGATGCCCGCGACTAGATCGCGGGTCGCCTTGACGCGGCGGAGAGTGCGGGCAGGGTCGTTGCGGGCGATGTGGTGTGCCGTCCTCACTAAGTCGGCCTCCGCGACCTGCGTGCCGTCGCTGACTACGAAGTTGATGCCCGACAGCCACTCTGTGCCCGTTGCGCGGTCCGCCAGCGCCTCGTCCTCGGCGAGCATTGCCTCGATCCTGCTGGCCAGTTCCGCTACGCGTGCGGTCAGGTCCGTGCTCATCGCCGCGCCTTCGCCTGCTCCAGCTTCAGCCGCTCGTTCTCGGCTTCCAGCCGCTTGATCTGCGCGGCGAGTTCCTCGGGCAGCACGCGGGGTCCGGCCGAGACGATGCGGCTCACTGCCATCGCCGGGAGGATAAGCGGCCATGCGAGGCCGGTGAGCAGCGCGAACACCACGCCCTCGCCGGTGGTGCTGATCATGCTTCCCCGGCGGCGGCGGTAGCACGAGTCGTAATGGTCGCCGTCCCGGCAGGAAAGCGGCGTGGTGCAGGACAGCGGCTCCGTGTACGGGCGGATCGCCCGGAACCGCCAGCGGGCCGCGGCCAGGGTCAGCGCCGTGTAGGCGGCCACGCAGGCGAGGGGAATGAGGGCGCTCACGGCGTCGCTCCCCTCAGCCCGACGATGACCAGCCCCCACCGCAGCCGCGTGAACGTGAGGTCCGCGGCCTTCGCCTCGTGTCTGGCAACCGCGATCACTGCCACGGCCCCGGTGACCGTGAACAGGACGATCGCGGCGCACACCCAAAGCTCAGCTAGCAGGCACCCCAGCATGAGCGCGGCCGGGAGGATGACGAAGAAGCCGATCAGGCCCCGCGCCGTGCAGTAGGCGAGGATGGCGAGAAGCCAGGTTCCCAGTCCCGCCGACACCGTGCGGCGGTGGCCGTTGCGGGTGACGTAGGACTCGCTCACGCGGACGCTCACGGCGCGGCGCTCCCGTCGCTCACGGTTAGCTTGCCGTGAAGGTCAAGGGTGATGTCCACCTTCAGGCGGCGCGACCGCACCGGCAGGATCGACACCGGCGCGTCCTGGGCGTCGAGCGCGACGTCGCCGTAGTCGGCGCCCAGGTCGAATACCGCGTCGGCAAGCAGGTTCTCGCCGTCGATGCGGACCGACTGGCCGTCTGCGTACTCCACCGTCATCGTCAGCTTCGCAACCCGCTGCCGCTCGTTCACCGTTCCCCCTCTAGTACGGACACGGGCACAAGCTGCCGCCGGCTGAGCGCTCGCGGCGCGTAGGTCTCGCCCGGAACGAGCCAGGCGTGGTAGCCGTCGGCGTGCCGCTCTACCCGCATCGAAACCGTGCCGCCGGGCATGGCATAGGCGGAGTAGTCCGGGCAGAGCCACATGCTGCCGTCCTCGTCCGCGCGCATGGCCCACGGAACCGTGTAGTAGGTGCGGCCCGTTTTCATCGTGGCGATCGTGGCCTCGCGGAGCGCCGGGGGAAGTGTGGCGCGGACCCTCGCAGGAGCGGACAGGGTTCCGCTGCCGGATAGAGCCGCTGCGGCGCCAACGTCGAACCCGGAAGCCGTGAACGTGCCAGCGCGGATTACCTCCTCGTCCACCCGTGCGGCGAGCATGAGCCCGATCGCGTGCTTGCGCTGCCACTGGTCCTGTTCCTCGGCGTCCTTCCCTGTCTCGAACGTGCGCCCGCACTTGCGGCAGTACGCCGTCCCCGGTACGGCGTGGATCAGCGAGCCGGGGCCGAATCCGGAGTCAGAGCAGCGACAGGCGGGTTCGGCTGCCTTCCGTGCCTTCCCTGCCGTGGCAGGCGGCGTCTTCGCGGACGCGGGCACCTCGCTCAGTTCCCAGCCCAGTTCGGCCTCAAGCTCGTTTAGCCGCCGCCAGTCCTCGGGGGTCATCGTCCTGCGCGGGCGGTTCACGATCTTCCGCTCGGCGCGCCTGACGGTGACCACCCGGAAGGCGGCGATTCCCAGGGCAAGCACGATCGCGGAGAGAATCACGGCCACCGCGACCCGCCCGGCCAGGGCATCGAAGATGCTGCTGAAGGCACTCAGGAGAAAGCTCACCGCTACTCGCCTCCTTTGCTGAAGACGCGGGCAAGCGGAACCAGGACGACTTCGCGCCCGCATGCCGGCAGCGGCCTGTCGGACTCGGCGGTCTCGTGCGGGTAGGTGTTCGCGGCCACGTACCGGAGCGCGAAGTCCTCCGCGCCGGCAGCGGACGCACCGGGAACGCGGACGATGGCGACCTGCCGGCCGAGTACCCACACCGGCACGTCGTAGGCCTTCTCCCGCTCGCACGGGCGGCCGGAGGCGAGCCGGGCGGCGTCTGCCATCCCGAAGCCCTGAAGGCGGCGCTGGCTGTAGCTGACGTACCAGCGCCACGGCTGGAAC
>NZ_DASXHW010000419.1:0-24262 GCF_036488105.1 Mycobacterium sp.
GCAGAAGAAGGCTCAGGAGCAGGCGCGTAAGGATGCGTCGGCGCAGTCTCCGCAGGCGAAGTCTGATGCGGCGTTTGAGGCGCAGTTGCAGCATATGGGGTATTCGCCGGCCACTCGGGCGCGGTTGGAAGCTCAGCATAAAGCGCAGCAGGAGCAGGACAAGAAGCGTCAGGCCAGTAAGGATGATGCGCAGCGCAAGGCGATGGAGAAGACTGGGTTCAGGACCGATCCGAACAACCCTGAGTCTCCGCATAATCAGCGTAAGGATCAGTTGGAGGCTGGGCGTGCTGTCCTCAAGGACAACGCGAAGAGCCTGGTCAATGATGGTTTGACGTCGCAGGATCCGGCGGCGGTGCTCCGACGTCAAACGGGTCAGCCTGGTGCTGTTGGTGATGCTCAGCAGCAGCGTTCGATGAACGAGCAGGGCAAGGCCATGGGCGGGAGTATCACCCAGGGCATGACTGACGGCATCAACAAGGGGGCCAATAGTCCGGCGGATGCGGCCGGCAAGATGGCCGGCGCGGTACTCAATCAACCCAAAAAGAAGCTGGGCATTAAGTCCCCGTCGTCTGAGTTCCACGATGTCGGCGACAACTGTATGCGCGGTTGGTCGGATGGTGTTCGTGGTGGTCGTGGCCGGTTGGATAAAGAGTGGGACGACGTTGACCACGACATGCGCGACCGCATGGGCAAGTGGGGCAACATGTTCGGCAGCCTCGGCGCCAGCGCGGGCGGCGGCGGAGGGGGCGGCGGTGGCGGTGGAGGCGGCGGAGGCGGCGGCGGCGGAATGGTCACCCCGTGGAACGCGCATACCGCCGACCGTTGGGGGCCGCCACCATCAGGTGACGGCCATTTCGAAGACCCCAACACGATGACCCAGGCCGAACTAAAGCGGGCCGCTGCGAAGCGTAATGCGCAGATCGAGCGGGACTCAAAGGCGGCGTACCAGGCGCACCTCCAGGCTCTTGCGATGGGGCAGCCAGCCGCCGAGGCTGCTTTCACCCCGAACGTTCAAGGCCACATGTACAAGGGTGTTTACGGTAATACGGTCAACGGCGTCAGTCAGGGTTTTAACAAGGATGGCTCAGCCCAGTACAACCCGTATGTCGATGCGATGGTGGGCGGTTTCGGGTCGGCCGTAACGACCGCGTCGAATGGTGTCAAGTCGATTGCCAGTAGCTCTGGTTTGCAGGTGGGGTTGGAGTGGGGTCGCAGTGTTCTGACCGGCGTGGATTCGGTGATCACGGCGGCTAACTTCACGCAGGCAGCAATCCCGCAGATCGGTAGCGCGTTGGCGAAGACCGCTCTCGGCCAGTTGGGTTTGTTGGGTGTAGCCGGCTCGGGTGCGTCATTGCCGAACGTACCGGCGGTGACGCTTGGTTCTGGCACCCCCGCGGCACCGCAGCCTGTTCACGTGCATGTCTATCTGGATGGGCAGCCAATCGACGACAAGGTCGCCACGCAGATCGACTCGGCCGTGAACGCCATCGCGGATTCGTACAACCGCCAGCGCGGCTAAACACCTGATCAAGCGCCTAGCCCCTGCGAGTCGGGGGCTAGGCGCCACCCATTTCTGCCTAAATTTCATAGTGAAAGGGGGTGACTCGGTGGCGCTTCTTGTTACGACGATCCGGCCGAACTCCACCTCCCAGTTGGGAACCGTGGCGACCCTAGTCGGGGCTGCTTCTGCATCTGCGGCTCTCGCCGACAACGTTGACACCTCCTACATCCAGTTTGCGAGCCGCTGCCGGCTGGATTCGCAGGTCGTCCGGGTGGGGTTTCCGACGCCGACAATCCCGGCAGGCGCGAAGGTTTATTCGGTGACGTTGCGCCGCCGCATCTTGTCCGTTGTTGCGGGGGCGGATATCCCGGTTTGTCACCATTGGTTTCGTTCCCGCACGGGCATCATTCAGGTGGCCGGGCAGTCCCTGGAGATCGACAAAACTCCTTTCGATTCGGACTGCCCCACCTCTCCGTCTGCGGCTACGTGGGTGGAGGAGAACCTCGGAACGTTCACGACCGGTCCAGGTGGCCAGGTGTGGGATCCGACGACGAACCTCAATGGGTTCACCTACGACATGGGGCGCGGCGACGACTCCACCACTTCTCTCCTGAAGGTGTCGGCGGTCTATCTCGATGTTACCTACCAGCAGGCCTCGAGCGTCACCGTCACGGCCCCCACGGGGACTGTGACGACTACTCGGCCGACGGTGACGTGGACGTATTCGTCTCCGGATTCGCAGCCACAGCAGGCATCTCAGACGGCCATATACACCGCAGCGCAGGTGGCTGCTGTCGGCTTCACCCCGTTCGTGACAGCCCCCCTTCAGCAGTCTGGAGTTGTCCTGGGCGAGGGTTTGCAGTGGACGCTGACCAGCGACATCACTGATGGTGGTTACTCGGCGTACGTGCAGGCCACGTCGCGGTGGGCTGGTTCGGGGGACTTCAACACTGTCCCCGCCTCAACCTCTTGGACACGCGCAGCATCAGCGGCCACGCCGCCCACCGCAGCTGTGTTGTCGTCGGCAGTGTTCGACTCCGCCAACAACAGAGTCGCCGTCACTTTCACCCCCGGGGGCTCGTCGCCGGCCACCACAGCGTTCACGGTGCAGGCCAGCCGTGATGGTGGTGTGACTTGGCTATTGCCGGACGGCTCGCCGTCCATCCCGAGCCTCACGTTGCTGCCAGCGAACGGGTTGTTGCCGGTTACCGGCTGGGATTATGTGGCGCCAATCAACGTGACTTCCCAGTACCGCGTTATTGCCTACGGGCAGTCGCCGTTGGTGGCGGCTACATCGCCCTCGAACGTGCTGTCTGTAACGCCGACCGGTAACCAGTTTTGGCTGAAGCACCCCACGAACCCGCTACTGAACACGGTGCTGCCGGTATCTGCGCCGAAGACTTCTGATGCTGGCATTAAGGTCGTCAAGCGGCGCATGCAGGGCACCTTTCAGCCTTTGGGCGGTGCCGGTTCGACGACGTTGCCGTTCATTGTGGATGGCCCAAACTACGGCGACGAATACTCCCTTGAACTGATTTTCATTGACGGCGACTCGAACTATCCGATGACCCTGTGGTCTGCGGTTGACCAGTTGGACCGCACGGGGGTCACGCTGCTGCTTCAGAAGCCGGATGGGGGCCAGCTGTGGGTGTCTACAGGGCCGGGGGCGTCGGGGCAGGACACCGAAGAGGATTACAACGCCCGACCTGGTGATCCGACCACCGTTCAGTGGCGCCGTCGAAAACTGGTGATGACCCAGACGTTGACGCCGAGCTTTTTCTAGCCCCGGGGGGACTCGCATGCAGGGCCGCTCTTCGCAGTTTGACGAGACTGTCAGCAAACCCCACCGCGCTGTTCCTCGCTGCGACGTTATCCAAGATGGCAAAGTCGTAGCGCAGCTTGCTATTCACACTGGGGCGGTCACGGCGGATCGCACTGCTGCGCAGATGCGCAGTTTCGAAGTCGAACTCGCCGACCCAGCCGGGACGCTGACTCCTGAGGGCATGAGTTCGATGCTTGCCCCGTTCGGCACCCGGATGCAGCTCTATCGGGGCGTGCGGATCAGCAGCGTCGATGTTCAGTCCGTGTTCTACGGGAGTGCGGCTTCGTGGGTGCCGTCCGGCAGTTCGACCGGGGTTTTGTGCAGCACCCTGATTGACCCTTCAGACGGGTCTCTTACTTTGGGGCCCGCACCCGCTGCGGACCTCTTTCCGCCGTCCAGCTTGTATCCGTCGTCGACGCTGTACCCCTACTAGGGGGGCTTCGTTCGCACAGTAAGGATTGCCCATGGCGAGTCCGCTTGCAAACACGTATGCCAAGGGTCGATTCGTCGAGAAGTGTATGTTTCCGCTGGGGACGGACAACATCCTAGTTGTTCCATTGCAAAGCACTGGCATCCCGACGGATAACATCATGCGCAACTGCCAGACCCTCGCGGCAATATTCACTGCTGGTGGGGTTGAGGCGACTTTTACGAATTACACTCGCAGAGTGTTAGCCGCAGCCGATATTACTATCACCTACGATTTGGTAACGAACTTCCGGCCAACGGTGTCGTTCGCTACGCAGGTGTGGGCCGCTGCTGGTGGGGCGATAAACAACACCCTTGCGGCAATTGTGCTTGCCTATCGGCCGACGTCCGGCACTGCGGACTCGGGCTGTCTCCCCCTGGCTGTGATGGGCTACTCCGGCACAACTACGGGCGGTGCATTGACGGCGGTTCTTGGCACCCTTACGGACACCTAAGCCATGCCGGCGAAACTGCAGTTTTTCGATATGTCAGTTAGCGTTACGCCCCCGGCATATGGTGTGCCAGTTCCCGTCACGACCGGACCGAACTTTGAGGCCAATGATATTCGCCTGTTTCTCCAGTTCTGCACAATACAGGGGTCCAGCCTGGACTATACGGTCACGCCGCCGGGGTACACCACGTTCGGCACCCCAACAACTGGTGGCAGGATGTGCTACCGGCGGATGGTGGCAGGCGATACCGACACGTTCGTACAATACACTAACCCAACTCCGTTTAACTCGGCATTCGGATACCTGTTAGCCACAGTAAGAGGGGTTGCGCCTTCTACCGCGCCAACCAATCCGACCCCGACAGGTAACAACCTAATCCTGCCTGCGACGTCTATCACCGGCGGCTCGATAAGCGGCTATACGTTCTCAGCACCGGTCGGTGCAGCTTTGATATGGCTCATCAACTGGGTTGGCAACACGGCCAACACAACTGGCACTACATGGGGCGCCCCCACAGGGTGGACGAATCTGGTTGCCACTGATGGCTCTGGTGCCACGTACACGCCGTTCGGCGCCCAAATCTCTTCAGCGCTGTTTGCTCTAGCGTTCAGCTCGGCTGGGACGACTCCTGCATATTCCGTCCAATATGGTGCCGAGGAGAACGCCCAGGCCAAGCTCTTCCCCGTGGCACTGACGGCCGCCGCAGATGTGTCGGCCACTGCGGGCAGCATAACGGCTACGTCGGCCGTCACGTCTGCAACGTTCTCCACCTCGACGGCGGTAACACTCTCCACTGGGAGTGTTTCAACGGTCTCTTCTGTGACCACGGCATTCAATCCACTACAGGGCTATTGGGTGAGCGACCAGTTGACGCTTACTGGGGCGCCGGTGACCGGGTCCGTTGTGCGCTGGGCCTCCAGAACCCCAGTGGGGACGACGTGCGTCATCGAAACGTCGATCAATAATGGGGCCAGCTGGGACTTGGCGACGAACAACCGCGCGATACCGCGGCTCTTCGAGGGTGACATCGCCACTCAAGCCGTTATTGCCCGGGTCACCTTGACTCGTAGTGGGGCGTCGGATCCGCCGCCTCGGGTGTTGTCGCTTGAGTTGCAGGTGTCGTCGGATTCTGGTGTTGACGAGTTGGTGGCAATCGGCCACGGCATGATCGACAAGGTCACGGTGAAGGCCGTCGGCGGCACCACCGGTTCGGGTTCGTCTACGAGCGTGGCGACGTCCACGGGTGTTGTTAGTCGTGGTGGCGGACAGACCGGGTCCGGCACTTCTATCAAGGTGCACGTCACGGATCTGTCGCTGGCCATCAAGCGCAACATTTGGCCAATGCCATACACGGTGCCGGGTGGCCTCAACTACGGCGACGCCGTAATGGCCATGGTCAAAGACCGGTTGCCGTCGCAAACGGACTTCTCGATCGCATCAACCACAGCAGTTCTGCCCGAAATTGTGGTGTACGGCCTCAAGCAGGGCGGTGACCCGTGGCAGGACATCCAGGATTTGGCGACCGCGATCGGGTTCGAGGCGTTCTTCGATCCGCGCGGGGTGTTCACGTTCCGCCCAGTGCCGGATCCGCGTCAGGGCATCCCGGTGTGGACGTTCGACGAGGGCTCCAACCCGGTTGTTGTCGAAGCCTCACGGGAACTATCGGATGAGCAAACTTTCAACCACATCATCGTTGAGGGCCAGTCGACGTCGTCGTCGAACCCGGTGACGGCGGAAGCGTTCGACAACGACCCGTCTTCGCAAACGTACATCTTGGGCGATTACGGCGAGGTTACGCAGCGTCTGACGTTCCCGCTGGTGATTACGCAGGATCAGGCTCAGGCCACCGCCAACGCGCTATTGTTCAACTCTTTAGGTGCAGCGGACACGGTGACAATTACGTGTGTGCCGATGCCGGCGTTGGAGCCGGGCGACATTGTGAAGATCGTGTGTTCTGAAGTGAAAGCTAACGGGACCTACATGATTAACTCGATGACGACTTCCCTTAGCCCCGCTGATCCACAGCAGTTGGTGTGTTTCCGCCAGTCGACCAACACATAAGGAGGGGCGGCGATGGGATCCTCATTCGACCGACTGGCCCGCAACTTAAAAAGCGGGGGCACCCCATCGTGGCTACCACGCGCACCGCAAATGTCGCTACACCAAGGCACCGTGAATGCCGTTGACCTGTTCAACGGCATCGTGAGCTTTCAGTTCAACGACCCATCCGGTTTGGTTTTGCCGGGGGTGCGGTTCATGCAGTCGTACTCCGCCACTAATCATCCCGCTGTTGGGCACGTGGTGTGGGCCCAGCACTTCGGTACTGACCTCATCGTGTTGGGCCAGCACCACGTGCCCAACAACATTGTCATCCCATGACCGTGACGCGCTGAGGAGGTGGCGTCTGTGATTACGCGCAACCCATCCGGGGCGGTCCGCGACGACATCACCGTCCCCCAAGGGGCCGCATGGACACGCACCTGGGCCATCACCGACGCCCAAGGCGCCCCCCTCAATGTGGACGGCTGGTCAGTGCGGGCGCAAATCCGTTACAGCCACAACGACCTTGTCTTCTTCGAATGGAACACCGCCGGTGGTGTTAGAATCGGCACCGTTTCCGCGTCGGGAACCGAGGTGACTGTCCGCCTGTCCGGGGTGGAGTCCTCCGCGTGGAAGTTCGTCGAAGCGGTTTATGACGTCGTGCTGAGCAGCCCGGGTGGGGTTGCCACGCGGATCGTTGAAGGGAAACTCGCGCTGTCCCCGTCGATCACCCACAGCTAAATTCCACAGCGCGAACAGAGAGGGCCCGGTGGAGAAGTCCACCGGGCCCTCTCTCGTTTGCCCCCACTCTCCCGCCTCTAACGGAAAGGAACACACATGCCAACCGTTTCTTTAGGCAACCCGAACCCCATATTCAACGGGCAACCATCCAACGACCCCGACGCAATCACCAAAGTCGTCATCCCCGACGGCAGATCCCTCGACAGCGCCCTCCGCGACATCATCCACACCGACGGCCTGTGGCGACTACACAGCACCAACCCCCCCACGTGGGTCGAATCCGATGATCCCGAACTCGCCGAAGCAATCGCCAAACACTTCGGATGCCCGGTCGGGCGCCCGACCGCCAAGCAGGATGATGAAGGGCGAACCAAGTGAAGACTGACATTGGCCAGGGCAAGCAGGCCCTCCAGTTGGCGGGCGGCGGCCTCGCCGGTTATGTAAGCACCGGCAGCATCACCTACGCCGCAACAACGGTCACCCCAGGAACCTCACCGGCGTGGACCGTGAGCACTTCCACCAACTTCGGCGCCACGAACGTGTGGACCGGATACGTCGTCGTTGCCGGACAGACGTACGGGGTTATTACGTCTAACACCGCAACGGCGCTCACGATCGACAAGTGGTACAACCCGGCGAACCCCACCGGCGCGGCGGCGACAACCCCCACTACGGGCAGCCAGTCGTTCATCATCGTCCCAGGCAACGCGTCCGTGTTCTACATGGCACTGACCAACACCGGCAGCTTCACTCCGGTACACGGCGACACGTCACTGTCCGGAGAGCAGACCTCCAACGGCCTGTCACGCCAAGCCGCCACCTTCGCCCACACCTTCTCCACCAGCAGCACAAACAACACCTACACGTTGACCAGCACCTGGACCTACACCGGCAGCTCACCAGTCACCCTCACCGGAATCGGCACCTTCGACTCCGCCACCTCCTCTACAGGGGTCATGTTCCACGAAACCGCCCTGTCATCCAGTGCCACCGTCTCCGCAAACGGAGATCAACTTACGGTTACCCAGACGGTGACCATGTGATTCGTCTTGGTCTCACGTTCATGTGAGTGACAGTGCATTGGATTACGAAGTTTGATGCCCCGGTCACTGTTGATTGATGTGGAAGGTGGCCGGGGCTGATGGCGATCACGTTCGGCTCGGTCGGCTCCTACCCGGCGTCTCCGTTCACTAACGCTGTGGCTACTACCATGGCGGTGCCCTACCCCTCGGGCATCGTGGCCGGTGACCCGCTGATTCTATACGCGGCGGACGCCAATAATGGCATCTTCACGACACCCAGCGGTTGGGCTTCAGCGGCCTCGGCAGCCGCCGTCGGTGGGAACTCGTTATGGTGTTCGGTGTTCACTAAAGCAGCAACCGGGTCTGAGACTGGCTCCCTGACGGTTACGTCTTCAGGTTCAGCTGCGCTGGTCGGGGCGATTGTTCGTTATACGGGGGCAGCTGCGTCACCGTTTGGTGCCGTGGTTAGCGCCGCTAGTGGAGCTACGGCGGATACCGTTTCGTCGTCAGTCACCTCAGGTGTTTTGAGCCCCGCGCCCGGGGTGTCAGACTTGGTGGTGCGCTGCTACTTGTATGGTTCAAGCAACTCGGGTACTGGCGGTACATTGTCTAATCCCGGTGGAACATGGGCCACTCGCCTGAACATTGTTGGTCAAACCTCAGGTGGAACGTGGAACGCGGGCCTTGTGATCGCGGATAAAGTTTCAGGTACTGATAATCAAACTGTGACATCCAGCCCTTTGGGTGGCTGGATGATCGCCGATGTGACGATCACAGCTCCCGCGACTCTGTCTCCGCCGTATCCGGGCCTGTTGGTGTCTCGTCTTCGCCCCTACTTCGGTTAGGCAACAAACATGGCCATGCAGACCGCGCAGTTCAACGGTGTTGCCATCACCGCACAACAGGACTTGTTTCAGCTGGTGCCGCCGTCGACCAAGTATGTGAAGTTGTACATGGTGAAGTTGACGCAGACCACTGAGGTTGGGGACGCACAGGAGGAGAACCTCAGCATCCTGTTTAAGCGGGGGCAGACGACGACGGGGGCTGGCGGATCGACGCCGGCGATTGTGCCGTTGTCCGGTCAGGACGCTGTTGGTACGACGGTGGTCCTGGCGAACAACACCACGAAGGCGTCGGCCGGCACGATCGTCACCTTCGACTCGGACGTCTGGTATGAGCGGTCCCCGTACCTGTGGCTCCCCGTGCCCGAGGCGAGGCCGATCATCAGCGCCAGTGTGCGCATGACCATCGAGCTCGCCACCACACCGGCAGATTCGATCACCGCTAACGGGTTCATTCTGTTCGAAGAGTTGGGATAACCGATGCCGGGTACCTACAGCCAGTACCCGCCATCGAACATCCCGTACCAGACGGCGGCACGCCAACGGCGGGTACCGCCGTCGCGGAATGCGTGGGGCATCGTCGCCGACACCGCGTCCGGGTCGGATTCCGTTAGCCGTATTCTTTTTGAGGCCCGGGCGGTGTCTGCTTCGGCGTCCGCATCGGATTCTGTTGGGTGTAAGGTGGTGGGATCCCGCTCGGTTGCCGACTCCGCCACCGCGTCGGGTGCCGCTAACCGTGCGCAGTTCCGGACGGTCACGGAAGGTCTGCTTACCCCCGACGTAGGTTTGTACCCGTCTTTGGGATTGCTCCCGAATGGGACGGGGTCGGACAGTGTCCGCTCTGCGCTGGTCTTTACCCGCACTGTGGCTGGCACAGCCTCAGGGGCGGACACCGTCAGCCGTGGCGCGCGGATCTCCACTCGCAGTGTTTCGGCCACCGCCTTGGGGGCGGACAGCCTTGTCCGGAACCTGGTTGGTGCTCGGGTTGTCGCCGATACCGCATCGGCGTCTGCGGGCGCCCCCGTCATCCCCCGCAACTACGTTCTCAACGACACCGCAGCCGCGTCAGATGCGATCAGCGGTACGTTCGTCGGATTGGAAGCGGTTTCCGATGCGGCGGGAGCGCTGGATTCGGCAACCCCGGCGCCTCTGGGCTTGGTCCGTAGTGTTTCGGATTCTGCGTTGGGGCAGGAATCATCCACCACGTTGGTTGTGGATTCTGCGGTCGCATCGGATTCCGCTGGTCGCAGCGTTACGCTGTCCCAGTTGGTTGATGATGTTGCGACAGCGGATGATGTCGCGTTCGAGTCGGCCCCGCAGGGGTTTTCTCGGTCTGTTTCGGACTCTGCCGCAGCTGTGGCGGCGATTACCAAGATAAAGAACCGCAGGGTAGTTGCCAACACGGCAACTGCGGGCGACGCTCTGACATGCCGGATAGTCGAGCATCGGACCGTGCCGGACTCCGGGGCCGCCTCGGACGTGGCGGCTCGAACGATGATTCGACCCGTTGCCGATTCGGCGTCGGGTTCGGATAGTGCCCAGCGTGCGGCGTTGGTTTCCGCCCGCACTGTGGCGGATAGCGCGCTGGCCACAGAGTCAGACACCCGGTCGTTGGTGTTGCCGCGCTCGCCCGCAGACACGGCGGCGGCGTCTGACACGATCGGCCGTGCGAATGTTCAGTCACGCACCGTCTCGGATGGCGCCACCGCTGTAGATGCTGCGGGCCGCGCCACGCAAGGCCTCTCTCGCACGGTGGCGGATGCTGCCGCGCTCGCGGATGGCATTGTCCGGGCCTTCGTCGCGCCCCGTCAGGTCGCTGACTTGGCGGTAGCCGCAGACGTAGTCGGTCGGGCCGCATTCAGCCCGGCCCGCAATGTTTCAGATACGGCGACTGGGCCGGATGCGGCGAGCCGCATAGCGGTTCTGCTCCGCAACTCGGTGGATAGTGCGGCGGCTACAGATACCACAAGCCAGGCGGCACACAGTTTCACCCGTGGTGCGGCCGATATTGCCGCCGCGGTGGACACGGCGAGCCGGGGGGCCCTAAGTCTCAGCCGCACTATCTCTGACGCCGCGGCGTCAGGGGACGCGGCAGGCCGTCAGGCCGTTGAAACTCGGAACCCGACGGACACGGCTCTCGCCGTGGATGTTGCGGGCCGCGCTGTGCGACTCTCCACGCGCACCGTGACGGATTCCGCATTGGCAACGGATTCGGCCTCACGAGGCGGCCCGTCCGACCGCACTGTTGCGAACAGCGCCTCAGCTGCGGATGCGGCTGTCCGGGCGCCTCTGGGCTTCAGTCGTACGGTCACGGAGTATGTCCTTCTCCCCAGTGGGAGTTTGTACCCATCTCCGGGGCTTTATCTTGATTCGGCACCCCCGGATGCTGTCAGTCGGACAGCGGTTGGCAATCGGGCCGCCAGTGCCACGGCCGCCGCTTCGGATGTGGTCAGTCGCGCTACCGTTTTCGTGCGTGGCGTTGCGGACAGTGCTGCCGCCGCCGATGCCGTCAGCGGTAGGGACGTTGAGGCCCGCGCTGCGGCGGACGCCGCTGCTGCTACCGATGTAGTCGGTCGGACACCCCTGGGCTTTAGTCGCCCCATTTTCGACATTGCGACAGCGGCGGACGTCGCCACTCGTCAAACCGTCGAAACTCGTGGCGCATTGGATGTGGCTTCAGGGTCGGACGGTGCTGGCCGTGCCGCCCAGGTGTTGGCCCGCGCTGCGGCGGACGCCGCTGCTGCTACCGATGTAGTCGCCCACATTGAGACGTTTGCCCGCACTGCCGCGGACAGCGCCACGACGGTTGCCGCGGTTTCCGCCCAGGCCGTTTCGCAACGTGGCCTACCAGATGCGGCGGCGGCGGCGGACAGCGCCAACAGATCACTGCTCGCCACTCGGGGCGTTGCAGATGACGCCGATTCCGTGGACGCCGTGGGTGCAGCCATCCGTGCGGCCACGTTCGAACACGTCAACGATGCGGCAACGAGCTCCGACGCGATCACAAGGGTCGTAACTCAGCTCCGCGCCCGCACCGATGCGGCCACCGCCACAGACGCCATCGGGCAAGCGGTAATTGATGCTCGAGGTATCGCAGACGGTGCGCCGGCGGTCGACGGCATCATCAGGCTCGCGGTGCTCAGGCAGGCTGCCGTCGATACGACGTCAGCTGTCGACTTCGTCGTCCGAATCTGGTCCGCATCGCGCGCGGTGTCAGACTCTGCGGCGGGAACCGACAGCGCTGCTACAGCCCTTATCGGTGGGCACATTCGCACGGCCGCCGACTCTGCACTTGGAGTCGACACAGCTGGGCCACCATCGAATCAGGCTTCTCGGACTGTTGACGATGACACTTTTGCGGTGGACGCAGTGGCCCGGTCGCGGAGGATCCTTCGCGTTCTGACCGATCCAGCGGCTGTTGCTGATGCGGTCGCACGTGTGGCGGCCTTCAGCCGCACGGTTGCCGACACCGCTGCGGCTAGAGATCAGTGGCCGTCTCCACTGGCCACTGATGTCGGCGTGACGGCCTACCTGGCGATGGCCGCCAACCTCGGTGTCACGCTGCCAGCCGCCTTGGCCGGGCTGGGCTTCACCGCCCCGGAGGCGATGGCGGCAGGTTCGGGCGTCAGCCACTAATCCCGTCGCCCCGCTTCACGAGTTTGCGCCTGCATTCTTGCCGTTTTTTACGGGAGGTTATTCCGTGTCGTACACGCTACCCAGCTGGCAGAACAGCCCATCCACTGACTCGCCTTTGAGTGCGGCGAACCTGTTGGAACTCAACACGGCGGTCAACGACCTTGATACGCGGGTCAGCGCCAAGGTGGACAAGGCGACCCTTCTGGCGAACGTCAAGGACTACGGCGCTGTCGGGGACGGCAGCACCGATGACACGACCGCGATCCAGGCGGCCATTAACGCTAAGGGTGCGGTGTATTTACCGCCCGGCACCTACCAGGTGACTTCGACACTGAGTGTGCCGTCTGGGATGGCCCAACAGTTCTCAATGGTTGGGGAGAACGCAGTTGGGGTCACCATCAATTACACTGGGTCTGGCGTGTTCCTGAAGATGGACCCGTCCACAACGCCCGGGGTGAGTACAAGACGCGAATATTGGAAACTGGCATCGCTTTACATCGTTGGCCCCGGCTCGGGCGTTTCCGGCACCATCGGGCTTCTCCTTAACAATGCTCTGCTGGGCTCTATCTCCGACGTGTATGTCTCCGCCTTCGAGACTGGCGTCAAGTTCGATGGCCTTCAGCTGGTGAACGATACGGCGTGCTACTACAACACGGCCACCAACTTGGTGGTGTCCTCGTGTGAGATTGGGATCCTCTTCACCGGGCAGGCGAACAGTAACAATCTGTTCGGCGGTCGCGCCGGCGAGTGCACCATCGGCATCCAGGTTGACTCGAACACCAACCACATCAACGCCCACGGCGTTGACGTTGAGTCGAGCGCTACCTACGGGCTTAACCTAGCAGGGTACGGTTGCCAGTTCTTGGGGTGCCGCCACGAAAACCCGTCCGCTACCGCCGAGGTGCGGTTCGATGATTCTGGCGGTGCCCAGCACGGCACCAAGAACACTGTTATTGGATATTGGCAAACCACCGATCCGGAAGCGTTCATCATCTGGGACGCCCACCGCGACAACACCGTGATCTGGCCCGGGATGCTGAATCTCGGCAACAGCGATGCCACGTCCGCACCGGCGTTGCTCACCATGTCCCGCTCCGTCGGAGCCGATGGGCTGCCGATGGTCGACTTAACCGACATTTACGCGAACTCTGGCGTCCCGATTGGTGTCCGCTACCGGCAAACTCGCCTCGGCAAGGCGCTGTTGATGCAGACGTTGCTGTCCGACGGCGTCACCTATCAGGACACGTGGTCGTTCAGTAACGATACGTCCAATGGGAACCCCATCCTGCATGCCGGGTTTGGTCAGGACACGCGCACTCTAAACCAGGTGCAATGGGGCAGCAGTTCACCCCAAAGCGCCGTCACCGGACGCGTGGGGGATCTGTTTCTGCGTCACGACGGTAGCGCCAGCGCGACTCTGTACGTGAAGGAGTCGGGCACTGACACAAATACCGGGTGGGCCGCATACGCCCCCACCGCATCGCCGACGTTCACTGGTGGGGCGACGTTCTCTGGGGCCGTGGCGAACACGCCAGTCACACTGACGTTCGCCAGCACGCTCGCCACAAACGCGGCACTCGGGAACTACTTCCGCACTACCGCCACCAGCAGCTTCACGATGGGGGTCCCAACCAATCCCGTCGATGGACAGGTGGCGACATGGGAGTTTCTGTCTAGCGGTGGCAGCTGGACCGTCACTGCCGGCACCGGCTTCTCGCTCGGCGGCTTCACGGGCGCCCTGTCCGGCACCGGCAAGCGGGACTTCCTGACGGCCGTCTACAACTCGTCGACGACCAAGTGGTACATCACCCAGTTCGCCAAGAACTACTAGCCGGCACGCGTGATTCCGCGAGTGATTCCCGTCGTGATTCACGACGGGATTTTTGCGGGAACCCCGCGCCTCACCACCCCTGGCGGGAACGTGAATCGCGGGGTTCCCGCAGCTCAACGTAGTGCGACGGAAGGAGTCCCGCATGTCCCGTTGGTGGTCTCTTAGGGATATCCCCCGGAAACACTACGGTCGGCGACGCATGCTCCTCGGGCTGATCGGGCTGATCTGGTTAGTGATCGGGTGGGGGTTCTCCAACAGCCCCCCCAAGCAGTTCGGGCACCTCCCCAGCCTCCTCGACGAAGTACTAGCCGACCACCGCTCCGCCCTCCTATGGGCGCTCTGCGGGCTCACCGGCATCACCGCCGCCGTCCTGCCCCGCAGACACATTGACGCCTACGGGTTCAACGCCCTCCTCCTACCCCCACTCATCTGGACAGTGCTGTCCGCCTGCTCCTGGGCCATCTTCGTCATCACCAGGGGCGAGTTCGGCAACCCCCGCAGCTGGGTGTCAGCAGTCATCTGGTCGGCAGCCGTAACCGTCCTCCTCATCACCTCCGGCTGGCCCGACCCGGACGACAACCCCGCCAAGGAGTAACGGTGTCTTCCACATGGGTCACCATCCTGTCCCTCATCGGCGGGGTTCTCACCTCCGTCATCGGCTACTTCGGGGTTCGCCTCACCCAACGCCAAGCCACCAAAGCACAACGCGCCACCATCGCACTCGAGCAATCCAAGATTGATGCGCAGGCGTACACCGAGGCCCGTATGACATGGGACGCGCTGATCAAAGATCTGCGGAACCAGGTCAAAGACCAGCGCCGCGACCTCGCCGACCTGAACAGCCGCCTCGAAGACCTCGAGCAAAAACGCTCCGGGGACCGCGTCGCTATCCATGTCCTCACGGTCTATGCGCGGCAACTCCTCAAGGTCATCAACGCGGCCGATCTGACACCTCCCCCACCGCCCAAGGGCCTGGACCTCGAGGGATGAACCTTCCCGACAAGCTGATCGTGGCGATGCTGATCCGCGACCCCGAAAAATGCGAACGGCTACTCCGCAAACACAAGCCCATCAAGAACGAGTGCCGCCAGTGCCACATCGTGGCCACCCCTGAGACACCGTGCAGGCCCCTTCGCCTTGCTCGCGTAGCGGCCTTCCGGATGGAGCAGGCGAACAAATGTTCGAGTAGAATGGACAGTAAGGACCCCGGCGCCAGCTGAAGACTGGCCCGGGGCGTGGACGACCGTGAAGGGGTCGACGTGAGTAATGGTATCTGCTCCATCGAGGACTGCGACAGGCCGTACGAAGCGCACGGCTGGTGCAGCCTGCACTACGCGCGTGTGCGGAAGCACGGCAGCACCAACCTCCCCGCCAAGGTCTCTGCCAGGGGCACCTGCTCCGTGGCCGATTGCAACCGACCACACCGCGCACACGGGCGTTGCGACATGCATGACCAGCGCTGGCGCAAGCGCGGCACTACTGATGCGAGACCGCCCGCCGTGCCCGCCCGCATGCGCACCTGCTCCGTAGCGACGTGCGACCGGCCCGTCAACGGTCGCGGATGGTGCGTGTCACACCTCCAGCGCTGGCGCAAGCACGGCGACATATTGGCAGATGTCCCGATCAGGGCGTCTAACCTAGGCGAGCGAGACTGCTTGGTTGACGACTGCCACCAACGCGCCAAGTCGCGCGGCTGGTGCATCAAGCACTACGCGCGCTGGAGAGCAACCGGAGACCCGCTTCTACTTAAGCGTCCAGTGAGCACTCCCGTCAAATGTTCAGACGGCGGCTGTGACGATGCGGCCCGTGGTCGCCACGGCATGTGCAAGTGGCACTACCAACAGCAGCGGTGGGAGCAGAAGCGCTACGCGGGCCGCGAGGTCCCGAGCCTTCCCGGTGAGCGGTGGCTTCCAGCCTCCGGCTACGAGGGCGTGTACGACGTCAGCGACCACGGTCGGGTGCGGCGCCTCAACCGCCTAGGCCAACCGCGCAGGCTAATGAGCGTCTTCCTCAACAACGGCCGCGTGCTCGTAAACCTGACGATGAACGGCAAAACACGCCTCAAGCAAGTGTCGGTCCTCGTCGCCGAGGCTTTCATCGGCACGCGGCCAGAGGGCATGTGGTGCTGCCACAACAACGGTGATGCCACTAACAACCGGCCCGAAAACTTACGCTGGGATACCCCCAGCGCCAACTACCACGACATGGCGCGGCACGGAACCGATCCGAACCGGAATCGCACTCACTGCTCGCGCCTCCACCTGCTCACGGCGCCCAACTTGCGAAAGACCGCCGCTGAGAGGGGGCGTCGTTCCTGCCTTGCTTGCGGTCGCACACACGTCGCCGCAAGCGCCCGCCGCCGACGCGGCCTTCCTCCTCTGAACTTTCGAGAGGAGGCCGACCGGCGCTACGCCGAAATCATGGGAGTGAAGCCCGATGGAGGAAGTTTGTGATGCATGGCGCCATGATGCGCTGGGGTGGCTCCCGCATACCCCCGGGGTAGATGACACCCCCATGGCCGCAGTAGCGCCGGTGGCTGCTCCGCGCGCCGCGAACGCGCTTGGAGTCGACGTCAGCGCGCACCAGGGCGTGGTGAACTGGCCCGCAGTAGCGGCCAGCGGTCGGGATTTTGTATACATTAAGGCAACCGAAGGCGTTGGGTACATCAACCCCGACCTAGATGTGCAATACCAAGGTGCAGTAGCGGCTGGCCTTAAGGTCGGACTTTACGCGTTCGCGGACACTGCGGCGACCGCTGCCGCAAATGCCGCTTTCTTTGCTGCGCAGGTCAACCGACTAGGCGCGGTAGCCGGACACCTTCCTCCCTGCCTAGATCTTGAGACGGGGACCGGGAACCTGTCTCAGTGGGCCCAGCAGTTCATTGCCGAGCTGCGCGCTAAGACGGGGTGCCTCAGGGTCATGCTGTACAGCGGCGCATCCTTTTTTGCCAATCAAATTGGCGAACAATGGATGGACCAGAACATCGCGCTTTGGATAGCCAGCTGGGGAACAGCACCCGGCAAGCCTTCCTACGGCAGTCCTCGCACAGCCCTACACCAGTATTCCTCGTCCGGCCAGGTCCAGGGCGTGGCCGGTGCCGTAGACCTTAACTGGGCTATCTGGGACCTGGCGACATTAATCCCTTCGGAGGCGCCTCCCGTGACCACTACTCCCCCGGCAGCAACCACTGCTAGCGGGTTGAACGCGGACCAGGCGGCGCAGCTTCTGGCGGCGTACCAGCAACTGTCCGGCTCAGCAATCATGGGCGCCTGGACGGGCTGGCCGACGTGGCCAGGTGGCACCAACGAGTCGCTGACATTGGTCGACTATGCGAGAAGGGCCAACGTCCAACTGGTTGCCCTGAAGGCTTCGGTAGATGCATTGAAGACGCAAGCCGCTATCACGCCTGGCGTGCCGTCCGCTTTGTCTGACGCCGACATTTCGAAGATCGCCGCAGCTGTTGCGGGGATGCTCGCGTCGAAGCTGTCCAAGCCATGACTCGCCCTCGGGACCGTTCGGATTTGATTTGGTCGGCGTGGTTGGGGTCTTCGTTGGTGGCGTTCGCGGTGATTGAGGCGATCGCTTACCGCTCTTGCCGGTTCGAAACCTTGAGCCGCTCGCTCCGTCGTTGGTTTGGGATCCATCCCGCCAACCGCAGGCACCACGTGTCACTCCTCATCTACCTCGGTTTCTGGCTTGGGCTTTTGGTTCACCTGGAGACGCTTGACCAGGAACCACACCTCAAATTCCCGCGAAGGGGCACCCGATGCTGACTGGTCCGATTGAGTCCAAAGTGCAGGCGTCGTCCCTGTGGACGCTTGGCGCATCCGTGGGCATCGCGGTGCTGAACGCCGTTGCCGCTAACTCCTCCCTCCTCGGCGGCCTCCCCGCCCTGGCGCAGTTCGCAATCCTGGCGGCGATCCCGCCGGCCCTGACGTTCTTCGCCGGCTATGTGGCCCCGTCTACTCCGCGCCCGGATCTGTACAACTATGCGGGGCCGGCCCAGCCGTGGTTGCCGGAGCCGCCGCTGTCTCCTGAACCGCCGCCCGCTCCGATGCCGCCGGCGTTCCACGACCAGGGGTACAGCGACCAGCCGTACTCGTCCGCCCAGTACGAGCAGCCCAGCTACAACGCTGAGTTCAACATGCGCGGTCGCCACCGCGCCTGACCCGGTCCCGTCTGCTAACTCAATAGGGGGATCGGTTGATTACGATCGACGCTGGCTGGGGCGCTATGGCGACTGGCTTGTTGGCTGTTGCGGCGATCGTTGTGGCGTTGGTTGCGTCGGCCCGGGTGAAGTGGCTGACGAAAACGTTCGGCGTGGGTTCGGTGTATGGGATTCACCGCACGTTGGGGTTGTTGGCGGTTGGCACGGTTGGACTGCACATCCTGTTTGTTTTGGATGAGTCGTGGTCGAATGTGTGGTTGTTGTTTCCGTGGTCCGGCACAAGCGCATCTAAGGCTGCGGACGTGTCAACGGTTGCGCTGACCGTGTTGATTGGGTCGGCGATGTGGCGTCAGCGCCGCAACTACGACCAGTGGCGGCGCATCCACCTCATTTTGGCGGGTGTGGTGACAACGGGTGCAGCGTTGCACGTGTTCTGGCTGGACCACCTGATCGCGGATCCGATGTCGCGGGCCTGGTTTGTTGGGGTTGCTTCGTTGGCTTTGGCGGGGGGTTTGTACCGGCGGGTGTGGAGTCCTCTGCGTAACAGCACGTACCAGGTGGTGCGGGTGCACCCGGAGTCTCCGTCGGTGTCGACGGTGACGTTGGCGCCACGTGGGGGGCGGCACCGGCCGAATAAGCGGGGCGCCCATTTTGCTCCGGGCCAGTTTGGTTGGTTGCGGTTCAACCGTCGTGCGGCTTCGGCGGATCATCCGTATTCGTTTTCGTCGTCGGCGCATGATGCGCATCAGGTGCAGGTGACGGTTCGCCGCGGTGGGGTGTTCACGGAGTCTTTGGTTTCGTCGCAGCCTGGGCGGCCGGTGTGGATTGATGGCCCTCATGGCGGGTTCACCCCGCCTAGTAGCGCGATTGGTTTGGTGTTGATCGCGGCGGGGGTTGGCATTACCCCGATGATGTCGATTTTGCGGACGTGCGCGGACCGCCGTGATAGGCGCCCGATTCGTCTAATTCAGGCGGCGGAGTCTCCGCAGGAGTTGTTGTTCGACGCCGAGATTGACGAGTTGGCGCAGGTGTTGAACTTGGAGGTCACGCAGGTTGTGACCCGGCCGCACCCGGAGTGGCGGGGTTTGACGGGGCGCATTGACTTGATGTTGTTGCACCGGGTTTTGCCGGGGCCGCCGATGCGCGGAATTTTGAGCTACTTCCTCTGTGGACCGCCGTCGATGGTGACGGACACGTCCGCAGCTTTGACCCTGGCCGGTGTCCCACCGCGCCGTATCAATTCCGAAAAATTCTTGATGCCGACGCCGAAGGGAAAACGCGGTGCGCAACATGCTCGCCAAACTAGTGATGACGCTGGCCCTCGTGGGCCTCGTCCTCGGCCTGAACGTAGAGGCAGCGTGGGCCGACCAGCCGACACAGCCCCAATCCCGACCTACCGCCCCGACGGCACTCCTGGCCGCCGTGAACCCGAACTGCACCCTCGTCGTCCCACCCAATCCCCTGTCCGCTGGGGGGTTGGGAACCCCGTACGAGCTGACCGCAACGGACCGCCGCCAAGGCCCATGCCACGAGGCGAACCCGGCGCAGTCGGCTTTCGTGGAGGCAACGATCCTCGACCCGGCCACCGGTCAGGTCACGATCTACCGCCCGTTGGTCATTGACCGTGGTACGCGCCCGGCGATCCAAACGGTGGTGCCGACCGTTCCGGCCGGCGCTGTCGTTGGTCTGTGGTTTGGATTCCAGGGCAACACGCTGACGTTGGCGCACGGCTACGGCTGTGTAAACGGCCTATTCGGTAGCCCGTTCGGGCAGTTCGCCTATTGCAACGCCCCGGCGTTCTTCAAGGCCGCGCACGCAGCTGTTGCCGCCGGCCTGTTGCAGGTACCCCCGCTGGGTACGGGTAACGACGGGCTGCCGTGCCCCAGTACCCGCGACTTCTCTGTGGTTGATCAGGACCAGTCCGACAACGTTCTCACCCGCTACGTAGCGCTTGGGGACGGTCAGACCGGCCAGGACACTGGCGCGCTGCCGCCCGGGGCAACGTTCCTCACCAACGGGTCGGACAACGGGCTCTTGACGAACTTCGTGGCCCCGGCGTTGGGTTGTACCTCGTTCACGGCGCCCGACCAGACCGCTGGCGGTCGCGTCTCCACCTCTCTCGCGCTGAACGAGTTGCAGGCCGAGGCGCAGGGGGCGCCGGTTGCGCTGGTGCCGCCGAACGATCCGATGGCGCTGTTCAACAATCGGTTCTCATTCCCGAAAATGAACCTGTACCGGCTGGGCGTTAACCAGCCGCCCGCGTTCCAAACCATTGATGCTGCCTACTACTGTCAGAACTTGCTGGCGGTCGCCCCGGCCCGGTTGATCGCGGACCGCACTTTCGAGGTCGGCAAGCCGTCCCCCGATATCGCGATGGCACCAGATCTAGCGACTTTTCTCCAGGTGCGGTTTGCGGCCACCTTGGTCAACCTTCACTGCCCGACTGGCACGCCCCCCGGCCAGAACAACAACCGGGGGAACTTCTTCGGCCCCCAACGCAACTATGGGGACACCCTTGGTGACGGCTCCGGCGATTACATGGGTGGTGGGAACTGATGGGCTACCGAGGACGCCACAGGGCCCCCGGCCGACTAGTGGTTAATGCTGCCCGGATCGCCGTGGGCGGTTTGGCGTTGGCCGAAATCACCGGCGGCCTGCCCGCTATCCCGGCACACGCTGAGCCTGTCACTGCGTCTGTGGTGCCAGCCGCATACAGCACTGTGCAGCCGGTGATGAGCCGCCACCGCCATCCGCATAAGCACCATCCTGCGCATCACGCTAAGGCGCCCGTTCGGGCCGCCGTCCAGGCTGCGGCGCCCGCTGGGCGACAGGTAGCGCCCGTCGCCGTTGTGCAACAGGCGACATTCGAAACGGCGGACCTTGTGGAGACCCTGGACCAGCAGCAGCTGTTCGACCACTACACCGTGCAGCCCGGCGACACGCTGACGCACATTGCTGCTGCGTATGGGATCCCCTGGGAGGCGCTATATGCCCTGAACACCGACCAGGTGGCCCACCCGGATTCCATCTGGCCAGGCCTGCAACTCCGCCTACCTGCCTAACACCACCCCAACTGCAAGGAAGGCACCACAATCATGAAGCGCACTATCGCTGCCCTGGCCCTCGTTGTTGCGGCCAGCGCCGCATCCCTCGGCCTGTCCGGCACCGCCTTTGCCGCCACCGCGGCCGACTGCACCAACGCCATGGCCCTGTCGGCGACCGCGCAGGTCAACTACACCAACGCTTTGAACGTCGTCGTTGCCCGGGCGAAGGAGCTCGGCTTCACCGCCGCGAACATCTCCACCGCCGAGGGCATCCTCGCCCAGGGCAACATCACCGCCGCACAGCAGGCCAGCCTCATGCAGCTGTACTCCGAGCACGCCAGCATGCTGTCCCTGGTCAGCGACCTGCCGAAGATCAAGGCTGTGCTGGACACCCGCCTGACCCTGAATGCGGCTATCGCGGCCCAGGGCATTGCGTGTGCGGGCATGACTGTCCCGGCCCCGGCCGTTGTTACCCCGGCCCCGGCGCCGCTGGTTCTCACCCCCGCCATGCCGGTCACCCCGGCGTGTCCGACCGCGTCAATGACCGTCCCGGCGGTGCCTTGCCTCGCCCCGGCTACCGGGAATGGCGACAACGGCCGCTAACCATCAACTGTCCGATTGTCTACAACTCTCGAGGTGGGAGATCTCGCCGTGTCCGCTTCACCCATCTCAATCCCTAGGCAGGTGCCGTGAACTGGCGGGCCATCCTCGCGGGTGGCCTGTCAGTCGGAGCGATTGCTGTTGTGGGCATCGCCGTTGCGGGGTCGCCGGCGTCGCCTTCACCGGCGCCGGCGGCGGTCTCGGCCAGCGTGTCCGCCACCCCCTCGGTCGCCGCACCGGTCAGCGTGTCGGCCGATCCGACGACCACAGCGTCGATCCCTGCGCCGACCTCCGCCCCGGCTGCTCAACCAGCGGGGGCGCCGCAGGTGGCGCTGCCCACTTCGGTGAGCATCCCGGCGATCAAGGCCATGTCCACGCTCATTCCGCTGGGCGTGAATCCGGACCTGACAGTGCAGGTTCCGGACGTCCGCCACCCCGAACAAGCGTCATGGTTTGACTTGGGCGTACGACCTGGCGAGATCGGGTCAGCGGTGCTGCTTGGCCACGTTGACGGTGGGGGTCAGCTTGGCGTGTTCAACAAGCTCGGGACACTGAACCTCGGCGACATCATCAGCGTTGGACGAGCCGACGGATCGACAGTCAACTTCGCTGTCTACAAGGTGACAACCGTACCGAAGACAGCCTTCCCGAGCGAGATGTTCTACGGCCCCACCGCCGCACCTGAGTTGCATTTAGCAACTTGCGGCGGGGTCCTCGATCGCGTTCACCATAACTACCTGAGCTCGGTCCTGGTGTACGCCAAGCTCGCAAGCTGATCGGGGGCGGCGCCATGAACGCCGTCGACAAACGCCTGCTTCGACGGTTGCTCTTGTGGATGGCGCCGCTCGCCGCAGCGGGTGGGGTTTGGGCTGGGCTCGTCTACCCGGCGCCCACAGTGTTCCAAATGCCAGGGGATCCGGTGGTCTCCTCGGTTGTTCCAGCGTCTGTACCGGTCGCCACCTCGGTTCCAACGCCGGAGCCGCAGGTGGTGACTGAGACGCCTGCGCCGGTGACTGTGACGGCTACGCCAGACCCAGTCCCGTGGCTCACGGTGACGCCCGATCCACCTCCTCCGGTGACGGTTGTGCAGACCCCGCCACCGGTCACGGTCGTGGAGACACCTGCGCCCGTAACGGTCACGCAGACCCCCGCGCCTTTGCCGCCGCCCAGCATCACATCACCGCCAATGGTTCCGACAATGCCGGACGTTGCACCCTTGTTCGAGCTGAACACCCAGCCGCCGGTGCCGTTGATGACGAGCCCGCCCATAGTGTCCGCGCCGTGACTGGCGTGTACCGCAGGGGTTGGTTCCGGCGCTACTTCGCTGTGTGTCCGCACTGCGGGTACATGGTGGGTCGGGGTTGGACTAGGCGGGGAACAAGACTGGAGCTGGACCGCCACACCGCTGTGTGTAGGCGGCGCCGCTCCGCTAGGTGAACTGGCTCCTTCGGGCGACGTTCGGGAGACGCCCCGAGGTTGAGCCGGTTCTGAGGGTGGCCCTCCGTCGTCTCGCAGCCTGCCCCTCGCGTGGCGGCTCGGCGGCGGGGGGCCACCGTCGTACGCATGTTGTGCAACCCCGTTTTTGACGATGGCAGACCGGTGGGTCGTCGCTTACCATGAGCCTGAAGGTGAGAACTTCAGCCTCATCTTTAACGTGCGTTACGCCGAATGGTTGAAGACTGGACGGTCGCTGGCTGTTTGGGTAACGATGCTCAGGTCTGTGACGACGTTCACAACGCAAGCCCCTCCACCCCTGGAATGGATCAAGGAGCCCAGACCTTGCGTCTCTTGATCTAAGTAATGGGCTACCCCGACAGCACGCAGGCCGCTAAGCAAGGCGCAGTCGGGGTAGCGATTAATTCTACCGATCGGTAGGGGACCCGGTCTATAAGGCCTCTATCCGTGGCGCCCACCTCCAACCGAGTGGGTGAGCCGACCTCCGGAGAATGGGCATTCTCCCCAGCGTAGGGGCCTCTTCGTTATCTCACGCTTAAGTTCTTGACAGCTAGCACATATCTTTCTGGCCGCCTTAACGGGCTGACCCGAATTTGTCTCACTTTGAAACAAGAAGCCCGGCGCGTCCGTTTGATAAGCG
>NZ_DASXHW010000498.1:0-18491 GCF_036488105.1 Mycobacterium sp.
ACTACTGGCAGTGGCTCGCCCTCCTAGGCGCCATCGTCGCCATCATGGTCGCCTCGCTGATCGGTTGGTTGGCGCTCTCGCGCGTGCTGGAGCGGCTGGGCGGCGTTCCCGATGTGCACAAACTGGACGCGGCGGCCGATACCGGGCCGATCCAGCCGGTCCCGGTGCGGCTGGACGAGGTGCGCTGGCGCTATCCGGGCGCCGACCATGACGCACTGCGTGCGGTCAGCTTGGATGTGCGGCCAGCCGAGCACGTAGCGGTCACCGGCGGCAACGGCTCCGGAAAGACGACGCTGATGCTGATCCTGGCCGGCCGGGAACCCACCTCGGGCACGGTCGAACGTCTTGGTGCGGTGGGTCTCGGTCAACTCGGTGGCACGGCCGTCATCATGCAGCACCCGGAAAGCCAGGTGCTGGGCACCCGGGTCGCCGACGACGTGGTGTGGGGACTGCCTCCCGGCAAGACCACCGATGTCGACCGATTACTCGCTGAAGTCGGGTTGCAGGGCTTCGCCGAACGCGACACCGGCGGTTTGTCCGGCGGGGAACTGCAGCGCCTCGCCGTGGCCGCTGCGCTGGCGCGCGAGCCGGCCCTGCTCATTGCCGACGAAGTCACCAGCATGGTCGACCAGCAGGGCCGGGACGCGCTGCTGTCGGTGCTGTCTGGCCTCACCGACCGCCACCAAACCGCGCTGGTGCACATCACCCACTACAACAACGAGGCCGATTACGCCGCACGCACAATCACTCTCAGCGACTCGCTGGACAACACCGCACTGGTCGAGACCGCGCCGCCGCCCGCGCCGACGGTCACGGCAGAAGATCATTCTCGCGCGCCGGTGCTTGAACTTTCAGGTGTCAGCCACGAATACGGGAGTGGCACCCCCTGGGCGCAGACCGCGCTTCGCGATATCAGCTTCATCGTGCATGAGGGCGACGGGCTGCTGATCCACGGCGGCAACGGATCCGGTAAATCGACGCTGGCGTGGATCATGGCGGGGTTGACGGCACCCACCGCCGGCACCTGTGTGCTTGACGATCGGGTTGCCTCCGAGCAGGTCGGCGCCGTCGCGATCCAGTTCCAGGCGGCGCGGTTGCAGTTGATGCGTAGCCGTGTCGACCTGGAAGTGGCGTCGGCGGGCGGCTTTTCGCCTGACGATCACGCCCGAGTGACCGCAGCGCTGGCCGCTGTCGGCCTGGATGCCACGCTGGCGAAGCGGCCCATCGACCAGCTCAGTGGCGGCCAGATGCGCCGCGTGGTCCTGGCCGGATTGCTGGCGCGGTCGCCGCGGGTGTTGATACTCGACGAGCCGCTCGCGGGACTGGACGCCGCCAGCCAGCGCGGTCTTGTGCGGCTGCTCGCGGACCGGCGCCGTGACACCGGTCTGACCGTTGTAGTCATTTCGCATGACTTCGCCGGGCTGGAGGAGCTGTGCCCCCGGACTCTGCACCTGCGCGACGGTCGGCTGGAACCGGCTCCCACCGCGGCCGAGATAAGTGAATTGACGGCGCCCGCGCCGACGCAGTACCCGATCCGCCGACCGCGTCGACCTGTTGTGTTGCTGCGCCCGGTGCCCGGACGCTCCACCATCCACGAGCTATGGGCAGGAACGAAACTGCTTACTGCCTTTGGTATTTCGATATTGCTCACGTTGTTCCCGGGATGGGTGACGATCGGACTTGTGGCCGCGCTGGTGCTGACGGGAGCGTGGGTTGCCCGTATTCCTCGGGGTGCGCTGCCGTCACCGCCGCGCTTGCTGTGGATCATGCTGGCCATCGTCGGTATCACGGCGACACTGGCCGGTGGCAGTCCGCAAATCCAGGTGGGCACGGTCACGCTGGGTCTCGGCGGCCTATTGGAATTTCTGCGTTTCACCGCGCTGTCGGTCGTGTTGCTCGGGATGGGCGCGCTGGTGTCGTGGACGACCAATGTTGCCGAAATCGCCCCCGCAGTCGCTACTTTGGGCCGTCGGCTGCGACCATTGCGCATCCCGGTCGACGACTGGTCGGTCGCACTGGCGCTCGCACTGCGCACTTTCCCGATGCTGATCGACGAGTTCCGGGTGCTCTACGCCGCTCGCCGGTTGCGGCCCAAACAGAAACCGCCCACCCGCGTGGCCCGGGTCAGGCAATTGGCGGCGGACTTGATCGATTTGATTGTTGCGGTCATCACCGTGACACTGCGACGGGCCGACGAGATGGGCGATGCGATCACCGCCCGCGGCGGCACCGGTCAGATCTCGGCCGTCTCGTCAAGGCCGAAACGTGCCGACTGGATTACGCTTTCGATCGTGTCGGTCGTCTGTGCGGCAGCGCTGTTGCTAGGCGCTTAATGGCGACAGATCTCAGAAGCGCACCAGTGCCGCCAAGTCTGCCAGCGCGCAATCGGGGATGCGTTCGGCCGCGCGCAACAGGAAGTTGAGTTTTTCGATGCGCTCGCCCGACCGCGGGGCGCCGTTCTTCTGAAACGGTGCCCCCAATCCCACCGCCAGGTCCATCACGACATCGCCGATGACACCACCCGACCGGCCCGACGGGATCGCCAGAATCGCTTGCTGCGCAGCGTATTCGAAGCAGTCGAGTGCCTCGGCGATCGTGCCAACCTGATTGGGCTTCATGATGAAGCCGTCAACGGCCGAGATCTTGACGGCACGCTCCAGGCGGTCGCGGTTGGTGACAATCAGGTCGTCGCCGAGGATGATCGAGCGGTCAATGGTCTGCGTCGCCTTGGTGAAGCCATCCCAGTCGTCCCCGTCGAGCAGGTCCTCGATGAACACCATCGGGAAGTCCTCCGACAGCGAGCGGGCGTAGTCGATCAGAGCCTCCGCGCTCACCCGCTCACCGTTCAATGCGTACGTCTGCGTGCTCTTGTCGTAAACCTCGCTGGACGCACAGTCGAGTGCCAACGCCATGACGTCGGCACAGCCGGCGCGCTCGATTGCCTCGGCCAGCACCTCCATCACGACGTGTGGGTCGCTGGACGGCGCGACGTACCCGTACGATGCTGCGATCAGCGGCGCTCGGCCAAGCCGTCGCGCGAGGACCTCGCCAAGCGTGCCGAACAGACTGACACCCTTTTCGATCGCCGACTCGATGGAGTCGGCGCGATAGGGCACGACGAGGAACTCGTTGAATGGCTGGAAGATATCCCCATAGCGGCCACCGTTGATCATGTTGAAGCAGGGTGTTGGCACGGTGGTCGGCGGTTTGAGCCCTAGCAGTGCGCCAACGTAGGTATAGGTGGGCATGCCCGCCGCCGCGGACGCCGCGCGCAGCAGTGCGATCGACGTGGAATATATCGCGTTTCCGCCAAGCCGATGCTTGTCCGGCGTGCCGTCGAGCTCGATCATGATCCGGTCCAGGGACCGCGGGTCGTCGAGTTCGGCGCCGACAAGAACGGGAGCGATTTCGTCGGTCACGGCGGAGACGGCTCGGTGCACGCTCAGGCCGTTGTATTCTGATCGGTCTTCGTCACGCAGGACGAACGCCTCGTGCTCGCCGACCGAAGTACCCGTCGGCGATGCGCCACAGCCGACATGGCCTGTGTCAGTGGTGATTTCGACCTCTAACAACGGCCTGGCCTTGCAGTCCAGCACTTGCCGGGCGCCGACGGACGCGATCTTCATCAACGGCCTCCCCGCGCTTAGAATACTGCGAGGCACACCGCCACGAAATGGCACATCGCCGCGACTGCGGTAAGCGCGTGAAATATCTCGTGATAGCCGAAGGTCGCAGGCCACGGGTCGGGCCAGCGGAGTGCGTAAAACACCGCACCGAGGCTGTAAAGCGCGCCGCCGACTGCGAGCAATACCGCCGCGGCCACGCCCGCGTTATGCAGGATCGTCCCTGCATACGAAACCGCCACCCAGCCAAGCAGTAGATAGAGCGCCACGCCCAGCCAGCGCGGCGCATCGGGCCAGAACAGCGTCAACGCAACCCCGGCCAGCGCGCCGCCCCACACGATCGCTAACACCTGATGCCCAGTCGACGCCGGCATGTCCAGCCTGGCGAACGGCGTATAGGTGCCGGCGATGAACACGAAGATCATCGAGTGATCGAGCCGCCTCATCCAGCTCCTGGCAGCCGTCGAACCCCAACTGACACGGTGATACGTGGCGCTGACGCCAAACATCGCCACGATGGCCAGCGTGTACGCCAACGTCGCGTGACCAGCTCGGGTCGATGTCACAGCCCACGACACCGTGACCAACACCGAACCGGCTACCAGCGCCGCGTAGGCGCAATAAAAATGGATCCATCCGCGCAACCGTGGCTTGCTCAGAACACTGGCCCCGGACTCGGCGAAACGCCCGGTGCCGCGGAGGTCAGAGGCCCGCTGGCGCGCAATGGACTCGGGGGTCGCATCGATGTGAGAGCTCAAGATCCCTCCCTGGCTCGCAACCCGGATCGCTGTTAAGTGCTTCGGCACCAAGCAATCTGGGCTATTCGGTTACGCGTTGAGGAACCGCTTTCTCAACGCGGTCAAACGGGTCCGCCAACATGCGAGCGCCAGAGTATGAGCGGGCCGCTGAGAAGCCGCTGAGAACGGCATCGGGGCGGATGACCAGCAAGGATAAGGCGGTCAGCTACGCCGTTCTCAGCCGGTTTCGGCCCTGCAGGGTCCAAACTATGTGGGTGTCTTCCCGGCTGCTGGGGCGAAGTAAGCCCGCGCGTCTGATGCGCCTACCCAGCTTGGGTATCTCCGCTCGCTCGGCCGCCGTCTCAGCAGGGGTCGTCTTGGTCGCGCTGGTGCTCGCGGGGGTGACCTTTTGCCTGATCTTGTACCGGTTGTTGATAACGGGTGTCGACGACGCCACCGCGGGCAGAGTTCGCAACATTGTTGACGCCCTGCATTCGGATTCACCCGACCATCTCGACAGCGCGCTTCTTACCACCAACCAGCGCGTGGTCGCGATCCAATTGATAGCCCCTGACGGCAAAGTGGTGAAGCGGGCCGGGTCCGCACCTGCGACGCCTCTGCTATCCATCAACGAGTTTGACTTCAACTTGCGGCGCGGCATGCCAGACGATGCAGTGCGTGATGACGACCTGCGCGTGAGTGGTCAGAAGGTCAACACCGCGTCCGGTCAGTACACGGTGCTTGTCGGCGGAGGTAGCGAGGCGGTCGAGGCGACTGTGCGGACCGTTGCGCTGCTGGTAGGTGGCGGCGCCCCGATCATCATCGGGGTAGCAGCAGCCGCGACCTACCGGCTCGTTCGCCGGTCACTGCAATCGGTGGATGCAATCCGCAGCCGGGTGGCTGAAATCTCAACCTTCTATTTGGCCGAGCGGGTACCCGTGCCTGCGGGTCGTGACGAAATTTCAGCCCTGGCAGTCACCATGAACGAAATGCTGGCGCGCCTCGAAGCCGGCCACCGGGCGCAACAGCGATTCCTCGGCGACGCCTCTCACGAGCTGCGCAGCCCGCTGTCCACCATCATCTCCGGTTTGGAAGTCGCCGAGGCGCATCCGGAACTGCTTGACGCGGAATTGGCCGTCGACACCCTGCTTCCCGAGGCACACCGGATGCGGGAGCTGATCGAGGATTTGCTCTTGCTGGCCCGCGCCGATGAACAAAGCCTGCTGATGCGCAACGAGGAGGTGCCGCTCGACGAACTCGCCGAAGCGGAGGCTGCTCGTGTGCGGGGTGACGGCCGCACGATCGACGTGGCAACCGTTCCGGCGCGTTTGATCGGCGACCGGGCAGCGGTCGCGCGGATGATCCGCAATCTCGTGGATAACGCTGTCCGCCACGCCAAATCACGTGTCGACATCCACGTTGGCAGCCGAGACGGCAACGTGATACTCACTGTCAGTGATGACGGGCCAGGCATCGCCCCGGCCGACCGCGCCCGGGTTTTTGAACGCTTCGTGCGTCTGGATTCAGACCGCTCCCGCAGCGGCGGAGGGACCGGCCTGGGCTTGGCGATCGTCGCCGAGGTCGCGGCCGCGCACGGCGGCACGGTCAGTATCGACGATCGACCCGGCGGTGGGACCAAGATCACCGTGGCGTTGCCTCAGCACATCAGCCGGTAACCGACGCCTCGGATTGTCTCAATAGTGTTGGTACCGAAGGGAACGTCGATCTTGCGTCGCAGATATCCCACATAAACCTCGACAACGTTGTCGGGACCCTGATAGTGCGCGTCCCATACATTGCGCAATATCTCCGCTTTCGTCGTCACCGCGTCCTTGTTGCGTATCAAAAACTCGAGCAGCCCAAACTCACGGGGAGTCAGAGGGATTGGGGTCGAACCGCGTTGGACCGTGTGCCGCGTGGGATCCAGTGACAGCGATCCGGCGGTCAACACCACGGGGCGCTCTGGTGCGCCGCGACGGACCAGCGCTTGCAGGCGCGCGACCAGGACCCGAAACGAAAACGGTTTCGTCAGGTAGTCATCCGCTCCGAGTTCGAAGGCATCGGTCTGGTCGTACTCACCATCTTTGGCAGTCAGCATGAGCACCGGTGTCCATACTTTCTGGGCCCGCATCCGCCGCAGCACCTCATATCCGCTGTGGCCAGGAAGCATGATGTCGAGAACCACGACGTCGAAGCTGTTCTCGGTTGCCTCGTGCAGGCCCTCGACGCCTGTGCCGACGGCGACGACGACGAAGCCCTCGGCTTTCAACCCCTTAGACAGGGTCGCCGACAATCGCGGCTCGTCCTCAACGAGCAAAACTCTCACGTCAGTAAGCTACTTCGCGGGCTGTGCCTGCGAAAGATCGCAGCGACCCCTGACCGCGCCGTTAGTGTGGTGGCGCGGGGTTGCGGGAATTTAGGGGAATTTTCCCTATATTTGCGGTTGCGTAGCGCCGCCCCTGGGCGGTGCTGCGTCGTATGTGGATGTCTGGCCGGGCCGCTCTTGACTGTGCCTTTCGCGCCGTGACGGCGGTGTTCATCGCCGGCCGCCGTCGATGGCCACATCTGTACCGGTGATGTAGGACGCTCGGGGGGACGCCAGGAAGCCGACGAGGTCGGCGACCTCCTGCGGTTCACCAGCGCGACCCTGAACGGTCGTCTTGCCAATGGCATCGAACAGTTCCCGTTCGGCCGCGTTGGTATATACCGGCCCTGGCGAGATGGAGTTGACGCGGACGCCCGTGGGCCCGAATTCGGCCGACCAGGAACGGGTCAGCGAGGCCAAGGCGGCTTTGGTGGCGCCGTAGGCGGCGGTTGTGGGCTGGCCGACGGCGCCGGCCCGGCTGGCCACGTTGATGATCACGCCGTATCCGCGGGCCACCATCTTCGGCGCTAATACAGACACCAGCAGGTAGGGGGCTTGTACGTTGGCGGCGAACAACTGATTCAGGGTCTTGGTGGCCAGCTTTTCCGTCGGGCCGAACCAGGCGAACCCCGCGTTGTTGACTAGGATGTCCACCTCGCCGACCTCGTTGGCCAGCCGTAGCGCTTCGGCGGGTTGGCCGAGGTCAGCGCCCACGAATCGGGCTGAACCTCCGGCACTTTCGATCTCTTTGACCACTGCCGCGCCGCGTCCGGCGTCGCGGCCGTGGACGATCACGGTCGCCCCCTGCGCGGCCAGTTGCAGCGCGACGGCCTGACCGATCCCCGACGTCGCACCGGTGACCAGCGCAACTTTGCCATCCAGATCCCGGGCAACAGTGGGGCTTGTCATGTCACTCCTCAACGCTTGGACTGATCTGTCTAATCATTTCGGCCAACGCAAGTCTGTTGCCGAATATTCCGACCTCGCCGGCGCCACCGCATGTCTTCCCGCATGCTCGGAGATTCGCTGACAGTTCGGTCACGTTGCTCAATCACCTTGCGCTGCAGGGATTGCCGTGGCGCGTGCCGCGGCGTAGAAGGCCTCGAGTTCACCGGGGATGTCCGGGCCAGTGGGCTGGTAGATGATCTCGGTGACGTGTTGCGCCGAGAGTTCTCTGACTCGGCGGCCGACTTCGTGCGTGGTGCCGGTCAAAGTAGTCGCGGTGACACCCTTCCAGCTGCCGGCCGTCCAGGCGGCGGTGTCCGCACGGTTGAGGGCGATGAGGTGCTGGTCATGCACGGCGAAGTGGCGATCCTGCGGTGGAGTGGCGTTGATGGTGTCAAGCCACACGTCGCCGGCCGGCAGGGCGGTGACGTCGCCGCCGAATTCGTAGGCAGCGTGGTAGGCCAGTGCGTTTCCCGGCCCCGCAGCCGCCTGCATCCGCGGGGAGTCCAGGGGTTCATCGTCGGCCAGGACGGTGCCGTGCACGCCAAGCGCGGCCCAATCGAACCGCGCCGCGAAGGCCGTCTGGCCGTTGACGGTGAACAGGCCGTCGGCCAGCTCGGTGGCGATGGCGAGCCCCTTGGGGCCCAGCGCCGAGATCAGGATCGGCACGTCGATGGGGCGCTCGGGTGCGTGCCGGTCGGGGTGCATCATCTGCATCCGAGCGCCCTGCCACACGACGGTCGCACCCGCGAGCAGACCGCGGAACGCAGCCACATAGTCACGCAGATATGACCAGGTGGCCGGTGCGGCGCCCAGCGCCCGGGCGCCAGTGAAGCCGGTGCCAAACGCGACCGCGACCCGGCCCGGTGCCAGCGCCTCCAGTGCCGCGGTGGCTGAGGCGTTCACCATCGGGTGGCGCAGGCTGGGCACGAGCACACCCGGGCCCAAGCCGATCCTGGTGGTGCGTTCGGCCGCCAGCGCCAGCATCATCCAGACGTCGGGGCTTTGGTGCGGTGTGTCGAACAACCACGCCCGGTCGTAGCCGAGTTGTTCGGCGGCCACGATGTGCTCTGGGGAGTCCAATGAGGTGGCGAACTGGGCCGAGATCTTCATGGCCGGCACCGCTCGCCGACGGCGGTGCCGGCTTGCTTCGTTGCAATCGGCTCGAGCACCATGATTGGGATGTCGCGGCCAGCTGCCAGCCGTCGGTACTCGCGAAAGTGCGGCCAGAACCGCTCGGCGACCGCCCAGTAATACCGCTTCTCTTCCCCAGTGACCTCCCGGGCCTGAAACTCCCGAACACCCGCGCCGTCCTGAAGGCGAATCCTGGGGTGAGCAACGAGATTGGCGTACCAGGACGGGTTGGTAGTCGACGCGCCCGCTGATGCCACCGCGACGTACCGGCCACCGTCGACGATCCGCATCACCGGGTTCTTGCGAACCTTGCCCGATTTCGCACCTACCGACGTCAGGATCACCACGAGGCGGCCTTCCAGCGTTGCGCCCTCGACGCCGCCGCTGGCTTCATAGTCGGCCACCTGCGTGCGTACCCATTCCGACGGGCCGCTTCCGGTAGCGCTGTTGGCGTGCAGAGCCATCTCCTAGCCTCCGTGGTGTCGTCGGTGGTAGTTAGACCTGGGCAAAGCCGCCGTCGACGCTGAGCTCGGCGCCGGCGACGAAGCTGCTGTCATCGGAGGCCAGGAACAGCGCGGCTGCCGCGATCTCCTCCGGGCGGCCCATCCGTTTCAGTGGTATCGCCGCGGCGAACGTCGCCCGGATCTGGTCGGCTTCCTCCGGTGAGCTGGCTTGCGCGTCCATGATTGGGGTGTCGATCGGGCCCGGGCTCAGCGTGTTGAACCGGATACCTCGATCGCCGAACTCCCGGGTCCACGTCCGCACATAGGAGCGCAATGCGGCCTTGGTGGCACTGTAGGTGCTGTAGCCATTGATGCCGACGTATCCGGCGACCGAGCCGACCAGAATGATCGAGCCGCCCTCGCGCATCAATGGCAGGGCCTTCTGGACCGTGAACAGGGCTGCCCGGGCGTTGAGGTCGAAGGTGAGGTCGAAGTTCTCCTCGGTGACCTTGCCCAGCTCCTCAGGCTCCACCCGGCCCGAGTTCACCAGCAGGATGTCCAGCCCACCCTTCTCCTCGAGAACCGTCGCGAACAGCCGGTCCAGGTCTGCACTCTTGGTGCTATCGACGGCGACCGTGGCCACGCCCTCGCCTATCAGCGCCTTGGCCTTGTCCAACTCGCTTTGGCGACGCCCGGTGATGAAGACATAAGCGCCTTCTTCAACGAATCTCTGCGCGCTCGCCAGTCCGATACCGCTGCTGCCGCCGGTGATCACGGCGATCTTGCCATCCAGTCGTGCCATCAAATCATCCTCATCTTCGTCGTTGTCGTTGCGGGGAATCGTTGGTTGTCAGGCTTTTTCGCCAAGGTCTTGGGTGCCTCCGTCAGGTTCGTGCTGGGAATGCGGCACCGAACATGGGTAGCCCGCTGACAGACTCATCGCGGGTTGCCTCATCTTGGATGACATCCCAGTGCTCAGCGAGAAGACCGTCCTCGATCCGGACCACGTCGGCCACTATCCAATCGGCGGGCTGCCCGACATTGCTGAACCGCCCGTGCAACATCACATAGTCACCGCCCGCGACGACCAGCCCGCTCTCGTAACGCATGTCTGGCGGCGAGGCCTTCACGAGCTCGAACAAGCCCTCACGGCCCGGCGCGATGTGCGCGCTGTGCTGGATGTAGTCCGGCGACCAAAACCTCTGTGCTGCCGCGTAATCACGCCGGTTGAACAGTGTGTCAAACGCTTCCAGGACGAACGCCCGGTTCCGATCCTCTGCTGCTGTCACCATGATCTGCCTCCTTCAAGTGCTTGAACAGACCGGTACAAAGAATAATTCCGCCTACCGGTCTGTCTCAACGCATGACGTTCGGCGGTGTGCAAAAGGCCAGGACAAGGGGCTCGGTGGAAATCTATGCAGCACTTATCAGACAGCTCTGTCTGATAAGCTGATGCGATGGCGACGAAGACAGCAGAACGGCCGTCGGCGCGCGAGCGACTGCTCGCCGCGGCCGACGAGCTGTTCTACCGCGACGGCGTGCATTCCACCGGAATTGACGCCGTCATCGAGAAGGCGGGAGTCGCAAAAGGCTCCCTGTACTACATTTTCGGCGGGAAGGACGCGCTGGTCGCCGCGTACCTCCGTGGGCGCCACGAACAATTCCGCCAGCGGGTCGAGGAGGCCCAGGCCGGTATCGACGATCCGGCCGACAAGATCCTGGCACTCTTCGATGCGCTCGCTGACTACGTATCGCTTCCGGAGTACCGGGGCTGTCCCTTCGACAGCGCGGCTGCCGAAGCGCCGACCGGGCAGTGCCAGGTGTTGGCCATCAGGGAGTACCGCGACTGGTTGCATCAGTCCGTACTCCAACTCGCCGCAGACACCGGAGTACCCGACTCCCAGGCGCTGGCCCAGGCGCTCATCGTCCTGTACAACGGGGCGCTGGCGACCGCGAACACGGGACCGCCCTCGCGCGCCGCCGCGATGACAGCTAAACGGCTAGCGCGGCTGACCCTGGCAGCGGCGAACGCCTCTAGCTCAGTCTGATTCCGGCGTAAACGTGTTCGACGACACGGTTGTTGGGCGGCCGCTCCGCCTAGCGCCAAGCTGGGCCATGGTCATCGGCCTCCGGCACTGAGCGGGGGGTCGAAACCTGGATCGGTGTTGGCGCCTGGGTCGCCGCGGGTGCGACGTTACGGCCAAGGTGCTCGATCTTGGTGACGAAGGGCGACGTCATCGCCCGCACGAGTGCGCCGTATCCGACACCGAAGCCGATCTCGTCGCCGACCGCTACCGGGTGATCCCCGAGGTCGACCACCAGGTGGTCGCTGCTCATCCCGAGGACCGTGATGCCCTCGGGTGGCTGCAGACCGTCCGGGTCCACATCCTGGCGACCGAGGGCCAGGATTGCTTGATGCACAGTGCTGCTGCCGTTGCGGACCGGCGCCTTGCCGAAGGCCGCCTGAGCACGCTCGCCCCAGGGTTGAGCCGGTTTCATCGCGACCTCGATGACCTCGGCGGTCAAGGTGAAGGCGTCCGTGTGTAGGCCAGGGATCGGTGTCCGGTACAGCGGATCGACGCCGAGAAGGATGGCTTCGCCGAGTCGGAGGTCATTGATCCGTCCAACGTCGTGGGTGTGCAGGGCCCAGTTCAGGTTCGCCGAGTTGCCGCCGGAGACAACGTCGAGCGAGATCCCGTGCAGCGTCTCGATCTCGTTCGCGAGCCCGGTGAGGATGCCCATGTTCCGGTCGTCGGGAACGACACCGCTCTGACAAGCGAGATTGGCGCCGACTCCGACCAGCCGCAGCCAGGAGCGACCGAGGACGGCCCGCACCGCCTCCGGCGCGTCGGCGAGCGCGATGCCCTCGCGTAGGTCACCCAACTCGACCATGAGCACGACGTCGTGCATCCGTTTTTGTTGGGACGCGGCTTGATCGAGCGCCGCCAGCACGACGGCCTCGGTGTTCAGACTGACGTCGGCGACGTCAACGACCCGTGCCGCTTGGCTGAGCATGGGGGAGCGGATCAACGTGCGTAGCGGTGGTCCGTCGAGCCCGGCCAGCCGGGCGAGGTTCGGCACCCGGGAATCACCGAGGCCGCGGGCGCCGCCGCGCAGCATCGCCGCGCCGACTCCCGGCGAACCCACCACGGCCTTCGTGATCCCGGTGACCCGGATGCCCGTTGAGGCCAGCCGATCAACCAGGATCCGCGTGTTCTGCTCGATCTTGTCGAGGTCGGTCTCGATCCGAAGCGTCACACGGGGTTGGTCGTTTCCGCCACCACCGCGAGCGCCGGGAATGCCGTCAGCACCATGTCGACCAGCTCCGACGCGGGGCGCGTCAAAGGGTCGGTGACCGGGAGGCCGAGCTGCGAACGATGTTCGGAGATCGCGTTGCTCAGCTCGTCTTCGGTCATCTCTTCGTGGTTGATGGTGATTCCGATGACGCGGGTGTCGGCGAACGCCTCGATCAGTGCGATCTCGCTGGCCGCGGTCGGCATCGGCACCATCGGGAAGTCGCCGAGCACCTTGCGCTTCGGCGCGTGCTGCACGATCACCCCGGCCGGGCGGCTGCCACGCAGGATGTGAGCCGACGTTATGTACGCGGGGTGGCTGAGCGCGCCCTGGCCCTCGACCACGATCACGTCAGGGTCCTCACCGTCGAACGCGGCGACGACCTGATGCTCGACCTCGCCCGAGCAGAACTGGGGGACCAGCGCATCCAGCGCGACGCCGTACTTGCCGCCCTGGATCAAGGTGGTCTGACCGGTGCCGACCATGACCGCCTTGACCCCGCGCGCGTTCAGCGCCTGGACCAGCAAGGTGGCGGTGGTGCGCTTCCCGATCGCCCCGTCCGTACCCAAAATCGCGATCCTGGGACACGTGACATCGAAGATCCGGCCGGAGAACAGGTGCAGGTCGCGCTTGGCCTTCGGTCGGCGTACATCGGTGATGGTGACGCCGGCGATCAAGGCTGCCGCCACGAACTCGGCGTCGTCGTTGAGGAACTCGTGCAGGCCGTTGATGATGTGCATCCCGCGGTCGATGCCGTCGAGCAGCACGACCCGCTGGTCATCCGACAGCAGGCCGTCGGCAGGCGCCAGCCCACAGATCAGGTAGTCAGGTACGCGGCCGGCGTGCGAGATGGACTCGGCGAGCGACGCCAGCACCGGGATGCCGTTCGCGGTGCCGTCGAGGAATTTCCCGGCATCGACTCCGGCCCGGAGGCTGTCGATGACACTGAGGATCTCGTACTTCTCCGAGTGCCGGACCAGGCCGTTGGCGGTCTTACCGTCCTGCTCGCCGAATAGTCCCTCGCAGTAGACGATCGCGGTGGAACCAGCAGGCAGAGCGAACGGAGTTGCCGGAAGGCTTTTTTCGGACGCGTCGAGAGAAGGGGAACCGCTCGCAAGCGAAGACATATGATCCTCTGAGAAGTCTCAGAGAAGGCAACGGGATCGTGGCGGGGCGGTGAGCCCAACGTTCAGCAAGTGATCTGCCCTGAGGGCCGGCAAGATTACCGGCGTGTTAACTGTACCCGATCGGATCTGACTGTCCCGCTTCCGCCGATCCCGAGCCAGGCGGTTCTCTCCAACCTCAGCGCACCCACGATCACGCCTTTCGGCCGGGCAGGGTGTAGCGTGGGAGGCGTTGGTACTCCCAGCCCATCCGGAATGGCTCAGCTTCTGATGCTGGTCTGCCCGAGCATCCGCTCACGCCGGACACATCGATTTACCGTTCAGTCGGGATGAATTTGAATGCTCCATCGTTGTTTCAGCCATTGATTGCTCCCTTTGGGATGCAACACTTTTCGTACGTGCCCAGCTTTGGCATCCTCGGCACCTACTTGCCGACAGCGTGCGGCCTGGCGACCTTTAGTGAGGCCCTGGCAAACGGGCTGACAGCCAGAGGCGTCGACGTCAGCGTCGTGCGCATCGCTGACGGTGACACCTCCAAGGAGCCCAACGTCGTCGGCGAGCTCGTCAACGGCTCTGCTTCGTCCGTAGCGGCAACCGCCGAGCTCCTCAACCGGAGCGACGTCGCCGTCATTCAGCACGAGTACGGCATCTACGGCGGTCCCGACGGAGACGAAGTCGTCCAGATCATGGCCGGATTGCGCGTCCCGTCGATCGTTGTCGTTCACACGGTGCTCAAAAACCCAACACCACACCAACTTTCGGTGCTCGAATCGCTGATGGCATTGGCCGATCAAGTGATCGTGATGTCGGAGGTGGCCCGCCGACGCCTGTGTGCAGGCTTCGTCGTCGACCATCACAAGGTCACCGTCATCCCGCACGGCGCGGCACTTCCCAACGCCAACGGCGTGCGGCATCCGGACCGGCCGACCATCTTGACCTGGGGCCTGCTGGGACCGGGCAAGGGCATCGAGCGGGTCATCGACGCGATGGCTTCGCTCAAGAGCCTGCCCAACCCGCCGCGGTACCTCGTCGCCGGCCGCACTCACCCCAAGGTCGTCGCCGCGCAGGGGGAGGGGTATCGCAAAGCGCTTGTCGCGCAGGCGAAACGCCTCGGCGTCGCCGATTCGGTGTCCTTCGACGCCGTGTTCCGCCGCCCCGAAGAGCTCACCGCGCTCATCCAGACGGCTGCCGTCGTCGTCCTGCCCTACGACTCGAAGGACCAGGTCACCTCCGGTGTGCTGGTCGACTCTCTGGCAAGTGGCCGCCCGATTGTCGCCACCGCCTTCCCCCACGCGGTCGAGCTCCTCGGTAGTGGCGCTGGCACCGTCGTGGCCCACGACGATCCCGACGCACTGGTCGCAGCGCTGCGCCAGCTGTTGACCGATCCGCATGTCGCCGACTCCATGGCCACCAAAGCCCGCGGGCTGGCCCCAACGGTCGCCTGGCCCGTCGTCGTCAACGCCTACATCAGCGCGGCGCAACGCCTGGTGGCCAGTCAATCGGCAGTGACGTGACCGGCGCCGCGCCCACCCCGGTGTTCGCGCACCTGTTGCGGATGACGAACCATCGCGCCACCTTCGAGCACGCCTGCTTGACCGAGCCCCGCCGTGAGCACGGGTACTGCACCGACGACATGGCCAGGGTGCTCGTCGTCACCACCCGCGAGCCCGACGCATCGGGTGCCGTGAATGGCCTCGCCGGCAAGGCCCTGCAGTTCTTGAATGATGCCCAGTCCTACAACGGCTGCTGCCGCAACCGGATGGACCACGCCGGAAATTGGACCGACCAGCCCACCACGGACGACCACTGGGGCCGGTGCATCTGGGGGCTCGGCACCGCCGCCGCCCACAGCGGCGTCAGCCTGGTGCGCCGACTTGCCGTGATTCAGTTCGAGCGCGCCGCGAAGGCCCGGTCGCCGTGGCCGAGGGCGATGGCATTCGCCGCCGTCGGCGCCGCCGAACTCCTCAGCGTCGAGCCCGGAAATTCCGCGGCCCTGCGACTCCTCGCCGACTACGCGGTCACCGTCGCGAGACCCGAGACCAAGTTCGACTGGCCATGGCCCGAACCAAGGCTCACCTACGCGAATGCGATTCTCCCCGAGGCGATGATCACTGCCGGGGTCGCGCTGGATGACCCCGCCCTGAAACAGCGCGGCCTGGATTTGCTCGAGTGGCTGCTCGACTACGAAACGAATGATGGCCACCTGTCGCCTACCCCCGTGGGCGGCCGGGGGCCGCAGGACAGCCAGCCCGCCTTCGACCAGCAGCCGATCGAAGTGGCCACCCTCGCCGACGCTTGCGCACGCGCCTCATCCGCCGATCCGCGGGCGCTCTGGCCGGACGGGATCCGGTCGTGCTCCGCTTGGTTCCAGGGTGCCAACGACTCCGGGTTGGTCATGTGGGACACCGAGACCGGCGGCGGTTTCGACGGGTTGCTCGCCGAGTGCGTCAACCTCAACCAGGGCGCCGAATCGACCCTTGCGGTGATCTCCACCCTGCAACACGCGCGGCGCTTTTCACTAGTCCCGCAATGACTTTGATGAGCACCGGGCTCGCCACCCGCGATCCTCAACGGGTCGCGAGCGACCCGGCGCGGGTGATCACCCGGCTCTTCGTGCCCGGCCAGGAGGGCTTCGAGCTTCAGGAGTCCCGAGCGGGAGTGGTGCTCAAGCGCATCCTGGCCCTGAGCGACGACGACGTTCAGTCGTCCCTGGACGACGTGATCATTCGCTTCGACGGACGCCATCGTGACCTGGTGGGCACTTTCCGTCGGCATGCCCGGGAGCTCGCCGATCGCCTGAATCCCGGCATCCATCTCAGCGATGCGCGAATACTGTTGCTGGGAGCGACCTTTACCAGCGAGTACGCCATCGAAGGCGCGGCGCTGTGCAACCCCAGCATGGTGGCCCACCCTGACCAGACCGACATGGCGCCAGGCAGCCTGCGATTCGTGATGAGCGTGCGAGGGATCGGGGAAGGACACCGCTCGTCCATCGGGTTCCGCACCGGTGTCGTCGACGCCGGCGGCCGGGCGACAATCGACGAGCCGGCGCGCTTCGCCACCACCGGAAACGTCTCGGGCGCGCCGCTTGACGCCGCAGTGTTCCGCGGCGAACTCGGCCGCATCGGCAATGCCGGCGAGGCCGCGAACTACGTCTTCAATGCGCTCGGCGAGCGCTTCACACGGTCCGACCTCGACGCGCGACTTGACATTCTCCGGGCCAACCTGAGCACCCGCGGACACGGGGAGCGTGCAGTCGCCCTGATCCGTGCGATCGCCACGCGATCCTATGCCGTCGAATTCCCCAGCGACGTATCGGTTTCCGAGCGCGTGCTGTGGCCGTCGATGGAGGCAGAGCAGGCCGGCATGGAGGACGCCCGCTTCGTCCGCTACGTCGACGACGACGGCTCGGTCACCTACTACGCCACCTACACGGCCTACAGCGGATCCCACATCAGCCAACAACTGCTCAAGACCAAGGACTTCCAATCCTTCACCTCTGGGCCGCTCGTCGGGAAGGCCGCGGCCAACAAGGGTTTGGCCTTGTTCCCTCGACGAATACACGGTCGCTACGCCGCCATGTCGCGATCGGATCGCGAGACCAACACCGTCGCCTTCGCCGACCATCTGGCGGTCTGGATGAGTGCGTCGCCCTGCCAGCAGCCGGCCGAGCCATGGGAAGCCCTGCAACTCGGAAATTGCGGCCCGCCAATCGAAACCGACGCAGGTTGGCTGGTGCTCACCCACGGCGTCGGGCCCATGCGCACGTATAGCATCGGCGCGATTCTGCTTCACCTCGATGATCCGACCCGCGTGATCGGCCGGCTACGACGCCCACTGCTCAGTCCCACCCAGGACGAACAGAATGGCTACGTGCCCAACGTCGTCTACTCCTGCGGCGCACTCGTTCACGCCGACACCCTGGTGATTCCCTACGGGATCGCCGACCGCGCCATCGGCATCGCCACCGTGCCACTACCGCAGCTGCTGGCCACGATCGTTCAGCAACCAGATCACCCGAGATGAGGTCACCATCAGCGTGATGAGAAGGTCCAACGGCAGACCGCATAATCCGCTAGGCGAGTACGTCCTGCATATGGGTGTGGGATTCGTCGCCAAGGAACGTTCGCAGGTGCTGGAGGCGTTAGCTGCGCTCGAGCCGCACCTGGGCCGCTGGGACCCGCATGACATCGGCCTCGAAGTCTCGCTGCAGGACCGCGGCCGCAAGGAGCAGCGCGTCACATTGCGGACGACCTTGCCTGGCCTCCCGCCACTCGTCGCGGTCGCCGACAACCGCGACATCACGCGCGCGCTGCACGAAGCCAAGCATGAATTGATCCGACAGCTCGAACACCAGAAGTCGGCGCGCGAACCCATGCACAATCGCAAGCTCGGGCACAGCACGATCCGCCACCCGGGCACCTCGGCGCAGGGGCATCGCATCCCGCCTGCACCGTAGCCGCGCAGGTATCGCCTGCCGCCGCGACCCTTAGCCCGTCGACGGCCAGTATCGCGCGCGCCCATCAGTCGATGAGTGCGCCGTGGGTGCCGGTAACTGGTAGGTCAATCGGCGTGATCACGCCCGGTGGAGCCTCACACAGATACGGAACCGCGTTGACCGCGGCCATGGCCGTGCTGACCATGAGCAGCTTCATCACGTGCTGGTCTTCTGCAAGCTCTGAATTGTGTGGAGAGCCAAACCGGATCACGGCATCCACCCGCGGTTCGCCCTCGATCTCCACTTTGAAGCCCTGGGGATCGGTCCACTGTGGGTCCAGGGCGTCGTCGCTCATGGTCCAGCAGATCGCCAGTTCAACGACGACGCG
>NZ_DASXHW010000378.1:0-4486 GCF_036488105.1 Mycobacterium sp.
CGGGCGATGGCCAGTGCCTCTTCCGTCTCGTCCACCCGCACAGGTTAGGGCACTGACTTCCGCCGGTTGCTGGTCACCACGGGCGCGTCCTCGTTCAGGCGAACTCGGCCGTCCACCCGTCATCGTCCTGGTAGACGATCACCGGGGCATCTTTCGGGGCGAATGCCGCCCCTTCCATTCGGACCGTCCCGATGCCGGGCAGCATGATGCCGTTCCCGGTCACGGTGTACTCGCCGGGCAGGTAGCGCAGCCCGCACTTCCCGTGCCGCGGTCCCTGGCACCGCTCGGGGACTGGTGATGCCGCGGCAAGACGGCAGTGCCACTCAGGCATCGCCGGCAGGTCCCTCCGGCGGAGCGAACCTGGCCGCTTCCCGCTCGATATCGGGGCAGTCCTCGCCGGACTCCAGCACGAGTGATGCGGCGCGCTGAAGCCGGTTGGCGAGCACTAGCGCATCTTCGGCCGTGAGCAGGGCCGAGACAGGGACATCCAGCGTGCCGTCCTCGCGCTCGCCGCTGATGACCAGTCCGACCATGCCGGGATCGTGGGCCGGCCCGCCGCAGTCGCCGCACGGCGCCGCGCCTTCCGGCTCGTAGACGTGCTCGACGACGACCACGGTGTCATCGTCAGTGTGGACGTGCCCGAGGGTACGGGTGCGGAGCGTGATGCCGTCTGGTTCGCTGTCAGTCATGTTTCCGCCCTCTGATAGGTTGGGATACAGTCTCAAGATGTATTATAGCGTCGTGACCGACATTCCAGCCGCTATCCAGCGCGCCATCGCCGCCAACGTCAGGGCCGAGCGCGCCCGCGCGCGCCTGTCCCAGGAGGACGTGGCAGGCGGCATGCGGGAGCGCGGGTTCGGTTACTGGCGCCAGCAGACGACCGGGGCAACCGAGCGCGGCGAGCGGCGCATCACGGCCGACGAGCTCGTGGCGCTGGCGGCCGTACTCCAGGTATCAACGGAGGCGCTGCTGGAAGTACCGCAATTAGATGCGCAAATCGCGCCTGAACTGGTAAAATACCCGTAATGGGCAAGGTTTAACGCCCCCGAGCCGCAGGATTCCGCCCCGCGGCCGGGGACTTGCCCGCGACCTGCTACAGGAAGGCCAACGGACCATGGAAAACACTACGCCGTACGTCCAGGGCATCAGCTGATGCCCGCGCGCGCACCGGCCCCCGCCGGCGAGATCACCCTCAACCGGATCGGCCGCACCATGGCCCGGGTTCCGATCGAGGGCCTCACGCCGCTGATCGTCAACAAGTTCAGCGAGAAGGCCCAGCAGATCATGCTCGCCCGCCAGATGGGCGCGACGCTCCAGCGCGAGCCGAAGAACCCCGAGGAACTGTTCCTCAACGCGCAGCACCTGCTCGCCGACGGGTCGGCCGGGTTCCCCGCGGTCGGGTTCAAGGCGGCGATCGTGGACGCCGCCCGGTTCTTCAAGGGCTCCAAGCTCACCATGACCGACCTTCGGCGCATGTTCTTCGTCAACGGCGTGCCGGGCGTGGAGAAGGCCAACCGGACCCTGCTGACGCCCGTCTACGGCAAGTGGACCGGCGACACGGCCACGCTCCAGCCTGCCGAGCCGGTCATGAGGCAGGACTACGCGCGCAACGACAGCGGCGTCGCCGACATCCGGTTCCGGCCCGAGTACGACCCCTGGTCCGCGGTGCTCGAAGTCGTCTACATCAAGTCGCTGTTCAAGCTCGACACCGTGATCGCCCTGGTCGACGCGGCCGGCATGAACGGCATCGGCGAGTGGCGCCCCGCCTCGAAGGAGTCGAATACCGGCAGCTACGGCACCTGGCGCGTACCCGACGACGCCGACGTGAAGGAGATCACGCTGTGACCGAGAACACCGGGGCGTCCGCTCTGAACCCCGTCATCATCGCCGAGCTTGACCGGCTGGCCTCGCTCAGCCCGGACGGGTCACTGGAGGCCGCGTCCGTGCTAGACGCGGCCCGGCCGCCGGAGTCGGTGCTGCACGCCCAGTTCACCTGGGACGACGAGGAGGCGGCCGAGGCGCACCGGCTGAACCAGGCCCGCAGCCTGATCCGCCGCTATAAGGTCCGCGTCACCTACCAGGAGGCGTCCGGCGAGGAGCGCGACGTCCTGGTGCGCGGATTCGTCGCTGCGTCTTCAGTCGGCGAAGTCGGCCGCGCGGCCGGGACCTACCTCCCTGCCGCCGGACTGAGTGGCCAGGCCCGCAACCTGCTACTCCAGAGGATGCAGCGCGAGATCAGGTCGCTCCGGGTGCGGTACGGCCACCTACAGGAGTTCTGGGCGCTGGTCGACGAGATCCGCGCCGAGAATGAGCCCAGCAACGGGTCAGCAGCAGCATCCGGCTGAGTCAAAGGGATGGATACGGCAGGTTTGGCAAGGCTAGCCAAGGTTCGGTGTGGCTGGTCTCGGTTGGGTGAGGCAGGGCAGGCATGGTAAGGCTTGGCCCGGCCCGCCAAGGCAGGGACAGGAACGGCTGGGCAGGCAAGGCATGACGTGGAGCGCCTTGGCCCGGTGAGCCCTGGCCCGGTCCGGCAAGGCTGGTATCGCCCGCAGGGCGGGCGCTGTCCCTCCGATTAGAAGGGGCAGCGCCCGCCCTGTTCTATGTCCGGAGCCTGCCGCGCCTGTATCGTGGCCTCAGACGCACGTGCATCTGCTCCGTGCATCAGCAATTGCAGACTGGCGCCTCGTGCGCCCCGGGCAGCGGGAGGGAGGTGGTTCTGGACACGTGGCTGATCCTAAGAACGCGAGCATCCTGGCCTTCCCCGACTTGGCACCCAAGGGTTCCAAGTCCTTCGGCGGAGGCAAGCGGGCCTTGCTAGGTCCGTCGATTGGTACCTCATTTGACATGGGGCAGAGATTGTTTGCTTATTATGGGGAGGGCGACGTGTTCTTAATGTCGACTATGGCGAATACAGTGCCCGCGATATCAAGTCGATGTTTTCAAGAAATGGGACCGCCTCGGCTCTTGAGCTTGTCCTGACCCTGCCCATCCGCGAGGCCGATTTTACCATTGAACCCGGCAAGGGCGACAAGGGCGAGCACGATTTCGTGACCAGTGTTTTGATGACCCCGGACACTTCTGGCGGAATGAGAACCCCGGTCTCAGAGATGATCGGGCAAATTACGAGTGGGCAAATTTTTCGCAGGGCTTTCTTCGAGAAGACTTTCCGCGTCAGGGACTCTGACGGCCGGATAATCTACGACCGGATCGCCTACCGTCCTCCCTCCACCTGCCAGGCCAGGTACAACGACCGCACCGGGGAGCCCAACGGATTCCGGCAGCAGGTGTGGTTGTTCGGCGGGAATCTTCTCCTGAATCGCGACCAGAAGGTGCCCGGTTACGTCGACATCCCGAAGGTGCGCAGCTTCATTTACACGCACGGGAAGCACCGGGAGCCGTTGACGGGAGTTTCCGAGGTTGAGGTCGCATGGTGGTGCCATTCGACCCAGATGAAGCTCCTTTTCCTCTGGATGAATTTTCTTGAGAACATGGCGTTGCAGCGCCTCGTGGTTTACGGAAATGACCAGCCGGAGGCGACGCAGCGCGCCGATGATATCTCCCAGCTTCGCGGTTCCGGTGTCGTCGGCCTGGTGCACCCGATCGACGGGCAGAAAGCATTCGAGGCAATTCCGGCTGCTGGTGACGCGGGTCATTTCTTCGAGTCCGCCATGGCGTTCCTCAGCTCGTGGCAGATCTCCAGCGTGCTCGCTGGATTCCTCGGCCTGGCCAGTGCATCGACCGGCGGTAAGGGCGCATACAGCCTGAGTCAGGATCAAAGTGATTTTTATCTCAAATCCCGCCAGGCGGTAGCCAAGGAGATCGCCGAGAGCATCAGCTACGACGTCATCAGGCCGCTGGTCATGCTCAATTTCGGCGCGGACGCGGCCTACCCGCAGGCCAAGTTCGGTCCCCTTCAGGACGAGCAGGCTCAGCAGCTTTTGGCACTGTTCGGGCAAATGGCCGCCGCCCCGGTGCTCCATATTCCACTCCCGGTCTTCGACCTTCTGACAGAGCGCATGGCAAGTATTTTGCAACTGGACGTCGACCAGGTGCACGAGGCGCTAGTCTCCACGGCGTCGCAGCGGGCGGAGCAGCTTGCCGGGAACCCGCCGCCGGGAATGCCCCCGGAGGCAGCAGCGGGACTCGGGCAGCTCCAGGGGCTTGCGCACGCGGGGACGCAGATCGCCCAGCAGGCGGCGGCGGGGACGAACCGCGGTCCGGGCGTGCCCGCGGCTCAGGGCCCGCGCCCGCCGAAGCTGGCACCGCCTGCCGCAGGCCCGCCGAGGCCTCCGCAGAACCCGCCGGCGGCGGGCGGGATGCCGGGGGCTGCCCAGTGATCCCGGACGAAGCCGAGGGCTTCTACGAGGACGACGAGGACCCGGCCGTGGTCTTCGCGAAGTTCGACGCCGGGCCGCACGTTGCCACGAAGCGGCCAGGCGGGATGCCGGAATACGCGCGAGGCGGCGTGATCACGGCATCAGGAACA
>NZ_DASXHW010000543.1:0-4004 GCF_036488105.1 Mycobacterium sp.
AGACCCTGACGCGGCACCCCGACCTACGCCTTACATCGGAGGAGACCTTGCCACGCAACCTGGTCACCCGCGTCGCCACCAGATTGATGGAGACGACGGCGTCGACTGTTGCCGAGGTCAATGAACAGGTGCTCGCCGAACTCGTCCAGCATCTCGACATCGACGGCGCCTTCCTGCGCCACACCGATCACAAGATCAGGGTGTCGAAATTGGTTGCGGTATGGCCTCCGCGACGCGACCCCTCCGTCCCCGACTCGGCGGCGGTTGCCCACTTCAGCAGCGCCGACCCGGTTCTCGCGTTGTGCGAGCACGGTAAGAAAGTCACGGTGATCAGACCGGAGCCCGGCGACCCGGTTTGCGCGCGCTGGGTAGCGGCCGCGCAGGAGCGTTGGGGCATCGACCCCGCCAAGATCCCGGCGCCGTCGGCGGCGGCGGCGCCTTTGATGTCGGGGGGCGTCACCACCGGCCAGCTGGTCTGCGTGAAGTTTCGTCGCAAGAAATGGCGGCCGGATGAGCTCAACGCCATCCAGACGGTCGCATCCCTGCTGGCGCAACTCCAGGCCCGCATCGCTGCCGAGGAGAAGCTTCGCAACCTCGCCGAACACGACGATCTGACCGGCCTGCACAACCGGCGCGCGCTGATGGCGCACTTGTCCGAACGACTGGCGGCAGGTCAACCGGGTCCCGTCCCGGTGTTGTATCTCGACCTGGACCGGCTGAAGTCGATCAACGACTATCTCGGCCACACCGCCGGTGACTGGTTCATCCGGACATTCGCCGAACAGCTGCAGACGAAGGCCGGCGCCAAGAGCATGACCGCGCGCCTCGGCGGTGACGAGTTCGTCGTCGTGCCTGACCGGTCGATGTCGATCGAGGTGGCGGAGAAGACCGCCGAGGAACTGTGTGCGGCGCTGCGCGATCGAATGTCCCTCGGCGGTCACATGATCACCCGCACCGTCAGCGTCGGTGTCGCGGTGGGCATGCCGGGCCGGGACAACACCAGCGACCTCCTGCATCGCGCGGACGAGGCTGTCCTGATGGCCAAGCGGGCCGGCGGTAACCACGCCGCGGTCTCCAGCGATGACATGTCGCTGCAGCGGCTCTTCCGTAACGACATCGAGCTCCACCTGCGGGGCGAAATCGACAACGACGCGCTGCTGCTGCACTATCTGCCCGAGGTCGACCTGTGGACCGGCGCGATCGTGGCCGTCGAAGCGCTCGTCCGGTGGCGGCATCCGACCTGGGGACTGCTACTGCCCGAGTCGTTCATCGGCGTCGCCGAATCCGCAAACCTGGGCGGGGAGTTGGGCCGTTGGGTCATGCGAACCGCGATCGGGGAGTTCAGCCGCTGGCGTTCGCGCGGCGTCGGGCAGAACACCATGTTGCGGCTCAATGTATCGCCGGCCCAGCTGGTCAGCCGAGGCTTCGTCAGCAGCGTGGCCGAAACCATCGACGAGTTCGGCATCGACGGCGGCTCAGTGTGTTTGGAGATCACCGAACGCGCCGTGGTTCGCGACATCGACACCACCCGCAAGACGCTCGAGGCGCTGAAGGAAGTCGGCGTCCAGATCGCCATCGACGACTTCGGCACCGGTTATGCCGTTCTGTCGCATTTGAAGTCGCTGCCGGTCGACACGCTCAAGATCGACACGTCCTTCGTTCGCGACCTGGGCAACAGCAGCCGTGACCTGGCGATCGTCCGGGCAATCATCGGCCTGGCCGAAGCCTTCGGCCTGCAGCTGGTCGCCGAGGGTGTGGAAACCCCGGCCGCCGCACTGACCCTGATGCGACACGGTTGCCACCGAGCGCAGGGTTACTTGTTGTCTCGCCCGCTGCCGAGCCACGCGATGGAGTCGCTACTCTCGTCGCGGTGGATGCCCATGCCGTTCCTGGCCGACAGCCAGGCCCTATCCTCGACAACGATCTGACACACATGAGCGAAGTAAGCGACAAGCGTTCCGATACGACGCGCGAGCAAATACTGCGAGCCGCGGCGCACCAGTTCGCCCAGCGTCCGTATTACGCCGTCGGCCTCGACGACATTCTGGCCGAGGCGCAGCTGACCAAGGGCGCGATGTACTTCCACTTCCGCTCCAAGCATGCGCTGGCGTTGGCGATCGTCGACGAGCAGACCGTCAGATCCGGCGCCGCAGTCCAGGAGTTGTTCACCCGCAAGCTGTCCGGGCTGGAAACTCTCATCGACGTCTCGTTCCTGATCGCCATGGCAGACATCACCGAAGACATCACGCGGGCAGCTTTCAACCTGCTCGAATCTGTCGGCCGTACCGAGAAGCTGCAGGAGCGTCTGCTAGGCGGGTGGATCCAACTGCTGGGTGAGATCGCCGGACGCGGAATCCGTGAGGGCGACATCGTCGACCGCGGCGATCCGGAAGACATCGGACGCTTGCTGGTGTCCATCTATATGGGGCTGCGTCAGGCCAGCAGCCTGCACGACCCGGTGGTACTGCTCAGTGACTACCAGAAAGCCCTGTCGACGGTGCTACGCGGAATCGTGCAACCCGACAAGATCGATTACTTCGCGCAATTCTTGAAGCGTCGCACGGCTCTGGCGATCAAGGCCGTTTCTCCGCCGGAGGTGTAGGACAACGGAAGCGGCTAGCGCTCGTCAAGCCACAGCTGCTCGGTCAGGTCTTGAAACGTCGCAAGCGCAATGTCGTCATCGGCGCGGACCAGCGCCGACCTACTCATCAGCGCGCGCACACTCGAACCGTCCCGGTGGGCCAACTCGACTACCTCGTTAGCCAGGGATTGCACGACGGTGACCGCGGACTCCGTGGAGAGCGGGAGGTGGAAGATCTCTTCGAACGTCAGCGACACCACGTCTTCGGGCGCGCGGCCGACCATTTCGGAGAATGCGGAATTGGCGAACACCAGCCCGCCGTCGTTCGCGATAGCGAGCACGGGAACCGGAATCCGCTCCAGCACAACCAGAGCAGGCAACTGCTTGAGGGTGGCCATCGGCGAAAGACTCCTCTGGCCGTTACGGCGTCGCTCCACGAACTGATTATGGTGCATTTGAGCTACGCGTAAGTGCGCTTGTTATTACTAGTCCCAGATTTGAAGTTTCTGTGAAAGCGCTACACCCTATTGAACGTTTGCCAGTTATTGTTCAGCCGAACGCAGTGGCTGAAAATAGCCACCGCGATCATCAAAAGCCGAAGGCACGTCTACCGCTCCGCTACGAGATAGCGGCTTTCACAGCCTCGTCGGTCGTCGTGCCGTTCAAGCAAGTATCCGGGCCAGTCAAGGCGGGACTGAACTTCAGGGCGTCCACCAGTTCGGCTATCGCCTTTTCGCCCTGCCCGCCGACGACGGCCTCCGAAAAGCAGGTTTCCAGGTGGTTGTGCAGCATCACCCGGTTGGTGCGCTCCAACGCCGACTGCACCGCAGAAATCTGCTTCATCACATCCACGCAGTAGGCGTCGGATTCCAGCATTCGGATAATCCCGTCCAGATGGCCCCGGACTGTTTTGAGCCGGTTGAGCGCAGCACGCTTTTTGGCTGTCAACTCCTCTGACATCACCGTCCCCTTCCAGCGGCGCGTGCCAACCCCGGTACCGGGGTGAACTGCACTCAGCTTATCTCACCCCACCCCACCCTGGGTGGGGTAGCATGACCTTCGCTAGTCCAACACAGGAGGTTCACTTCATGGCCGAGACAACCGACGTTGCAACCGACGATCCGGGTACCACACAGCCGACCAGGCCTAGCCGCCTGAACCAGGCGCTGGCGTGGGTGGGCATCGTCGCCGGCGGACTGTTCGTCGTCGGCGCTATTTTCTTCGCCGGCTTCTTCTTGAACTGGAGCGAGCACATGCACATGCAAATGGGCCATGCGGCGATGTCCCACGAACAGAAGGACTGTTGCGCCGACATGAAGCCGGGCGACATGAAGCCAGGTGACATGAAGCCAGGTGCGATGGGGCCTGGGATGATGGGTCCGCAGTCGGGACGCTAACCCGTTGAGGCGCCACGGTTTCCACG
>NZ_DASXHW010000038.1:0-25719 GCF_036488105.1 Mycobacterium sp.
CAACTCGAGGAACAGGCGTTGCTGGGGGTCCATGGCCAACGCCTCGCTCGGGGCGATGCCGAAGAACGCCGGGTCGAAGTCCGCCACATCGTCCACGAAGCCGCCGGTGCGCGTGTAGCAGGTGCCGGCCACGTCGGGGTCCGGGTTGTACAGCCCGTCCAGGTTCCAGCCGCGATCGCTGGGGAATTCGGTGAGCACATCGCGGCCCTCGGTCAGCATGTCCCACAGGTCGTCGGGCGAATTCACCCCGCCGGGGTAGCGGCACGACATACCGACGATCGCGATGGGATCGTCGTCGGTGGCTCGAACGACGGCGGCCTGCGCGACTTCCTGTGGCAGACCGGCCAGTTCGGTGCGGATGTAGCCGGCCAGACCGTTGGGTGTCGGGTAGTCGAAGATAAGTGTGGGCGAAAGCGCCAGTCCGGTAGCGGTTTTGAGCCGGTTGCGCATCTCCACCGCGGTCAGCGAGTCAAAGCCCAACTCCTGGAACGCCTTGTCCGGATCGATGGCCTCCGGGGTGGTATTACCCAGCACGGTCGCGATGTGCGAGCGCACCAGATCGAGCAGCACCGCGTCCTGCTCGGCTTCGGGCAGGCCGTGGATGCGTTGCCCCAGAGCCGATTTGGACCTGCTGGCGGCCAGCGAGTCGTCGACCCGCCGACGAGCCGGCGCGTTGATCAGATCGACGAACATCGGTGGCACCACGGCGGCGTTGGCGCGCAGGGCGGCCGTGTCGATGTGGGCGGGCAGCAGGAACGGCTCGTCGATGACCATCGCGGCGTCGAACAGCTGTAGCGCGTCCAGCGACGACAGCGCCTTCACGCCGGTGCGCGCCAGCCGGGCCCGGCCGGCGTTGTCGAGCCCACCGGTCATCTCGCTGGCCTGGTCCCATAGACCCCAGCCCAGCGACATCGCCGGCAGACCATGTGCGCGACGGTGAACGGCCAGCGCATCGAGGAAGCTGTTGGCCGCCGCGTAGTTCGCCTGGCCCGATGATCCCACCAAACCGGCCATCGACGAGAACAGCACGAACGCCGACACGTTCGAATCCTTGGTCAGCTCATGCAGATTCCAGGCCGCGTCCACCTTGGCCCGCAACACCGCGTCGACCCGCTCCGGCGTCAACGACGTCACCACCGCATCGTCGAGCACCCCCGCGGCATGAATCACCGCCGACAACGGATGCTGCACCGGAATGTCCGCGATCACCTTGGCCAGCGCCGCACGATCCGCCGCATCACAGGCAACTAGCGACACCTCGGCGCCGGCAGCCGACAGCTCCGCGGCCAGCTCCGCTGCACCGGCCGAATCGGGGCCGCGTCGACTGATCAACAACAGATGCCGCGCATCATGATTGGCCACCAAGTGACGAGCCAGCGCCGAACCCGCCATGCCGGTACCGCCGGTGATCACCACGGTGCCCTGCGTCCAGGCATCCGGCATCGACAGGACGACCTTGCCGGTATGACGAGCCTGACTCAGATACCGCAGCGCCGCAGGCGCACGCCGCACATCGAAGACTGTGACCGGCAGCGGCCGCAGCACGCCGGCGTCGAAGAGCTCGGCAAGATCCAGCATGTACTGGTGCATGCGGTTGCGGCCGGGCTCAAAGAGGTCGAAGGCGCGATAGCGCACACCGGGATATTCCTCGGCGATCTTTCCCGGGTCGCGGATGTCGGTCTTACCCATCTCCAGGAAGACCCCGCCCGCAGCGACCATTCGCAGGGAGGCGTCGACAAACTCACCGGCCAGCGAGTCCAGCACAACGTCCATGCCCCGCTCGCCGACGATGGCACGGAACTTGTCTTCAAACTCCAGCGTGCGCGAATCGCCGATGTGGTCGTCGTCAAAGCCCATCGCCCGCAACGTGTCCCACTTGCCACGGCTGGCGGTGGCGAACACCTCCAATCCGAGGTGCCGCGCCAACTGCACCGCGGCCATTCCCACACCACCGGCACCGGCGTGCACCAACACCCGCTGGCCCGGTTTGACGTCGGCGAGGTGAACGAAGGCGAAGTAGGCAGTGGTGAAAACGGCTGATATCGCGGCGGCCTCGGCGTAGGACCAGTCCGATGGCATCGGGAGCAACAACCGGATATCGCCGGCGACCAGGGTGCCGCTGCCGTCCGGGAAGAATCCGTAAACGTCGTCGCCGACCGCGAATTCGGTGACCCCGGGGCCGACCTCGACGACGACACCGGCGCCTTCACCACCGATCAGCGCGTCATGGGTGAACATGCCCAGCGTGATCATGACGTCGCGGAAGTTGGTGGCAATGGCGCGCATCGCCACCCGAACGTGGCCGGGTTCCAATGGCGCGTCGGCGTTGGGAACCGGCTCGAGTTGCAGGTTCTCGAACGTGCCTGCGGTCGACAAACCCAGCCGCCACGGCCCATCGGCGGGCGGCACCAGCACGCCGTCCACCGTGCGGCTGCCGCGGACTCGCGCGGTGTGGATCGTCTCCCCGCGCAGCGCCAGCTGCGGCTCACCAACCGCGAGCAGCCGTGCCACGGTCGTATCACTCAGCGGCGCATCGGAATCCACCAGAACGATTCGGCCCGGATGTTCAGTCTGGGCCGAACGCACCAACCCCCACACCGCGGCACCGGCCAGATCGGTGATGTCCTCGCCCGGCAACCCCGCCGCGCCGCGCGTCGACACCACCAAGACGCCGGAATCATGTTCGGTCAACCACGACTGCAGCGCCGCCAGAGCTTCGTGCACGCGTTCATAGCTGGCCGACACCGGATCCCCGGGCGCCGATACGGACTCGAACACCTCGTACGCCGGCGTCTCGTTGTGTGAGGCGGCCGACGTGGGCGACCACGCCAGCTCGAAGAGCCGATCCCCGCCTACGCCGGAAACCGCAGCCATCAGCTGCTGCTGGGAAATCGGACGCGCGACCATCGACGTCACCGTCAGCACTGGCAGCCCCAGCCCGTCGGCCAGCTCGACCGACACCGCCGACGGACCCGACGGCGCAATCCGCGCCCGCACCGACGACGCGCCCGCCGCATGCAGCGACACACCCTGCCACGAGAACGGCAATGCCACGCCGTCGCCGTCGAACGTCACTGCCGCCGCGTGCAGGGCCGCATCCAGCAGCACCGGATGCACACCGAATCCGCCGACACCGCCGGCCGCTTGCGGCAGCGTTACTTCGGCGAAGAGCTCCTCGCCGCGACGCCACAGCGCGGACAACCCCTGGAACGCCGGGCCGTACTGGTAGCCGCGTGCCGCCAGCCGCTGGTAGCCGTCGGTCACATCGACGGGAGTCGCGCCTTCGGGCGGCCACACCGACAGATCGGCGCCCGGCTCGACCGGTCCGGAGGACAGCTGTCCCGTCGCATGGCAGGTCCACGCGGAATCCACACTGTCCCTGGAGAATACGGACAAACTGCGCTGGCCGGCCTCTTCGGCGGCGCCCACCACGAGCTGTACGGCGACCGACCCTGAGGGCGGCAGCAGCAATGGCGCCTGCAAAGTCAACTCGTCGACCACCGGGCAGCCGACCTCGTCGCCGGCCCGGATGGCCAACTCGACGAAGCCTGCACCGGGGAACACGGCCAGCCCGTCGACAGCGTGATCGTTCAACCAACCCTGGGTGGCCGGCGACAGCCGGCCCGTCAGCACCACCCCACCCGAGTCCGGTAGTTCGACCACCGCACCCAACAGCGCGTGCTCGCTGGCTCCCAGCCCCAAGCCGGCGGCGTCGATCGCGGCACCGTCACCGGAGAGCCAAAAGCGCCGTCGTTCAAAGGCATATGTCGGCAACTCGACGAACCCGGCACCCGGCACCGCGGCACGCCAATCCACCTTGACACCCGACACGAACGCCTGGGCGGCTGACCTGAGGAAGCGGGTCAGGCCGCCGTCTTCGCGGCCGAGAGTGGGCACCACGACCGCGTCGGCCCCGCCGTCGGTGGCGGTGTCCTCGATGCCCGCGATCAGGGCGGGGTGTGGGCTGGATTCGATGAATGTCCGGTAGCCGCTTGCCGATGCGGTGCGCGCCGCAGAGGCGAATTCGACGGTCTGGCGGATGTTGCGGAACCAGTAGTCGGCGGTGAGTTCTGCGGTGTCCAAGATGCCGCCGGTGACCGTGGAGAAAAACACGGTGCGCGCCGACTGCGGTTCGATACCCGACAGCGCCTCGGCGAGCTGCTCGCGAATCGCGTCGACGGAGGCGGAATGCGACGCGTAGTCGACGTCGATACGGCGGGCCCGAAGCTCACGCTCGGTGCAATCGGCGACGATCTCGTCGAGCGCGGCTACCTCTCCGGAGAGCACGACGGCCGATCGCCCGTTGATCGCGGCGATGCTGACTCGATCGCCATACGGCGTCAACAGCTCTCGCGCTTGATCGGTTCCACACGCCAGCGAGGCCATCCCGCCGCGGCCGGACAGCGCCAACAGCAGTTTGCTGCGCAGGGTGACCACGCGTGCGGCGTCACGCAGCGACAAGGCACCGGCGACGTAGGCCGCGGCAATTTCGCCCTGGGAATGACCGATGACGGCGTCTGGGCGTACCCCGATCGACCGCCACAATTCGGCCAACGAGACCATCACCGCGAACAGCGCCGGCTGGACGACATCGACGCGGTCCAGGTTCGGCGCGCCCGGCGCCCCGCGCAGTACGTCGATCAACGACCAGTCGACGAACTCGGCGAACGCCTCCGCGCAGGCGTTCATCTGTGTGGCGAAAACTGGTGCGGCGTCCAGTAATTCGACGCCCATCCCGATCCATTGCGAGCCCTGGCCGGGGAAGACGAAAACAGTCTTGCCCGCTGGTGCTGCGTGGCCGGTGATCACCGAACCGCCAGGCATTCCGTCGGCCAGCTCGCCCAGTCCGGCCAGCAACTGGCCACGATCGCGACCGAGCACGACCGCGCGATGCTCAAAGGTCGACCGTCCCGCCAAGGACCATCCGACATCGGCGATGTCCAATTGATCACGGGCACCGATAGATTCGGTCAGTCGCGCAGCCTGTGCCGCCAGCGCCGCTGCGCTCTTGGCCGAGACCACCCACGGCACCACCGGCGGTTGCGGGGCGCGCTCGGTGGGCTCAGCCGCCGGGCACTCCTCGATGATCACGTGCGCGTTGGTGCCGCTGATCCCAAACGATGACACCCCGGCACGGCGGGCCCGGCCATTGGCGGGCCACGACTGGGCTTCGGTCAACAGCGACACCGCCCCTGCCGCCCAATCCACGTGCGGGCTGGGCGCATCCACGTGCAACGTCGCCGGCAGCAGCTCGTGGTGCATCGCCTGGACCATCTTGATCACACCGGCCACGCCGGCGGCGGCCTGCGTGTGACCCATGTTCGACTTGATCGACCCCAGCCACAAGGGTTTTCCGGGCTCGGCGCGATCTTGGCCGTAGGTGGCGATCAGCGCCTGAGCCTCGATCGGGTCGCCCAATGTCGTTCCGGTGCCGTGGGCCTCGACCGCGTCTACTTCTCCGGCGCTCAGCCCGGCGTTGGCCAACGCCGTGCGCACCACCCGCTGCTGGGAAGGACCGTTGGGTGCGGTGAGCCCATTGGAGGCGCCGTCCTGGTTGACCGCGGTACCGCGCACCACCGCGAGCACCCGGTGGCCCAACCGCTGGGCATCCGAAAGCCGTTCCACCACCAGCATTCCGCCGCCCTCGGACCAGCCGACGCCGTCGGCCGCCCCCGCGAAAGGCTTGCACCGGCCATCCGGCGACAGGCCCCGGTGCCGGCTGAATTCGACGAAAACCGTTGGCGTGGCGTTGACGGTCGCGCCGCCGGCCAGTGCCAGATCGCACTCCCCCGACCGCAATGACTGCACCGCCATGTGTAAAGCAACCAAAGACGACGAGCATGCGGTGTCGACCGACACCGCTGGGCCTTCCAGCCCCAGCACGTAGGCCACCCGGCCGGTCGCGACACTGGACGTCATACCGGTCAGCCGGTAGCCCTCGATCCCTTCGGACAGCATTCCGTAGCCCTGCGCGATGATTCCGCCGAACACTCCGGTGGCGCTGCCCCGCAATGTGGTCGGGTCAATTCCGGCCCGCTCCAACGCTTCCCACGACAACTCCAGCAGCATCCGGTGCTGCGGGTCGGTGGCCAGCGCCTCACTCGGCGCCACGCCGAAGAATCCCGCATCGAAACCCGCCACGTCTTCGACGAATCCGCCGGCGCGCGCATAGCACTTGTGCGGCGCATCGGGGTCGTCGTCGAACAGCTCGGCCAGATCCCAGCCGCGGTCGGTCGGAAACGCCGACATCACATCGCGCTTGTCGGCGACCATGTCCCACAGGCTGTCCGGCGAGTCGACCCCGCCCGGGAATCGGCACGACATACCAACGATCGCGATCGGCTCGCCGGAGCGTTCCAGCAGTGCCCGATTCTTGCTCTTCAGGCGCTCGACCTGGACCAGAGCTTTCCGCAACGCCTCGGTTGCATGCTGAAGTTGGTCAGCCATGTGTTACCCCTCGCCTAACGTCGGTCGTCGCTCAATCCGGAATGCGGCCCGGGATGAGGAGCAGAGTCACTCGCCGTACGGCTGACGTCGAACCTGCTCTTCGACCGGCAAACATCGTCGGCGGGCGCCGACTCGCCCACCCCACCCATGACCTGGCTCCGCAACTGATTCCGGCGTTGCCCAGCGATCCATGGCGAGACTGTACCCGCCACCAGTCAGCCGAGGCTAAAGCCCGGTCAGCGCCACCCGTCGGCGGCCTCGGCGGCGCGCATCAGGGTCGCGCACAGCTCCCGCAGTTCCGGCGCGCCCGCACCTTCGTCCAGTGCGGTAGCGACGTCTTCCGCTGCGCATCGCACCTGGTAGACGCGGTCGGAGAGGTCAGCGGCCTCTTCCGCGGACAGCACCACCGCATCGGCGGGCAACGGCGCACCCTTGACACCGTTGATCGAGGCCCGCTGCTCGTAGGCGCGCTGCCGGCACGACTGCCTGCAGTATTGACGGCGACGGCCCATCCCGTTGTCGGCGACGTCGCGGCCACACCAACGGCAGGGCTGCGGGCGGACGCGGCGTGTCACGCGGCCGACTTTAGTCGGGGTGCCGCCCGAATCCCGGTATCATGGACAGTTGGGTCGCCTGCGTGCCCGGGAACTACGTCGCCGGCTGCGACGTTGTTTAGGGCGCTAGGTGCTAAGAAGAAATTAAGAGGAGTGCTGACCAATGGCTGATCGTGTCCTGAGAGGCAGTCGCCTTGGAGCCGTAAGCTACGAGACCGACCGCAACCACGACTTGGCACCGCGCCAGATTGCGCGTTACCGCACCGAGAACGGCGAAGAGTTCGACGTTCCGTTCGCCGACGACGCCGAGATCCCCGGCGCCTGGCTGTGCCGCAACGGCATGGAAGGCACCTTGATCGAAGGTGACCTGCCGGAGCCGAAAAAGGTGAAGCCGCCCCGCACCCACTGGGACATGTTGCTGGAGCGACGTTCGGTCGACGAGCTCGAGGAACTGCTCAAAGAGCGTCTCGATCTGATCAGAACACGCCGTCGCGGCAGCTGATCTGCGGTCCCGCAGCTAGTTCAGCGGTTGACGGGTGCCTGGCGCCTGCGATGCAGGCGTCCGTCGATGCCCCACTGCGCCACTTTCACCACTGCCTCACGGATATTGGATCCACTCATCTTGGACACGCCGAGCTCACGCTCGGTGAACGTGATCGGCACCTCTGCGACGACGAACCCGCTGGTGATGGCGCGCCAGGTCAGGTCGATCTGGAAGCAGTAGCCCTTCGAATCGACGTGGTCGAGGTCGATCTTCTGCAGAACGTCGCGACGGTAGGCCCGGTAACCGGCGGTGATGTCGTGGATACCGATGCCCAGAGCCACCCGCGCGTAGGTGTTGGCCGTCCAGGACAGCGCCCAGCGCCGCCACGGCCAGTTCTGCACGTTGCCGCCCTCGACGTAGCGCGAGCCGATCACCAGGTCGGCGCCGGCGTCGACGGCCTCGAGCAGTAAGTGCAGCTGCTCGGGCGCATGACTGCCGTCGGCATCCATCTCGACCAGCGTGGTGTACTGCCGGCTGAGCCCCCAAGCGAATCCGGCTAGGTAGGCCGCGCCCAAACCGTCCTTCACGGTGCGGTGCATGACGTGGATCCGGTCCGGATTCGCCGCAGCGAGCTCGTCGGCCAGCTGTCCGGTGCCGTCCGGGCTGCTGTCGTCGACCACCAGCACATGCACCTCAGGGAGTGCCTTGTGCAGTCGCTGCAGGATCAGCGGAAGGTTCTCCCGCTCGTTGTAGGTGGGGATGATCACCAGGGTGCGCAGGGTGGGACGATCGCCCGCAACCCGCGACACCGGATCGCCGGTGGTCATATGTCTCCTTTGTCTGGCCCTTGCCGGGCTGAATCTCGGCCGTCCTCGTCGAGTTCGGCGGTGGCAACCACCTCGTTGGCAGTCGGGCCGTCGGCTGTCACGTCGTCGCCGGGCGGGTCGTCGTCGGATTTCTCCGACCCGGGGCCGAAGCGCTTCGCCAGCGCTGACAGGCGCCGGTTCAGATCCGCGAACCATCCATTGTGCAGCATCGCAGCGAACAGGATCGCCAGAGCTGCGACGACCAGAGTCCCCTGCACGATCGGGCCCCACCTGGCGGCCGGCGTCACCGTTGTCTTGAGGCGGACCTGGCTGTCCAGGTAGCCGGGCGTGAAGAACTGCGTCCGCTGCAACTCGCGGCCGTCGGGGGTGACCACCGCGGAGATTCCGACGTTGCTGGACACCAGGGTGTAGCGATCGAGCTCCACCGCACGAAGCTTGGAAAACGCCAACTGCTGTTCGCTCATCGTCTGGTTGAAGTTGGCGTTGTTGGCGGGCACCGCGAGCAGTTGGGCGCCGTTGCGGACCGAGTGCTGCAGGGCCCGGTCGAAAATGACTTCCCAGCAGGTGGCGATCCCGATCGGCGTGCCCGCGGCGTGCACCACCCCGGAGCCTTTGCCGGGGACGATGTAGCCGGCCAAGTCGGCGAGGCCGCTCAGATGCCGGAAGAACCCACGCCAGGGCAGGTATTCGCCGAACGGCTGCACGATCCGTTTGTCGTGGCGGTCGCTGGGTCCGTGCTTGGGACTCCACACGATGACGGTGTTGGTTTCAGCCGGCGTGTCAGCGGGCCGACCGGCGATGTCGAGCACGGTGCCGACCAGGATCGGCGCCTTGATCGCCTCGACGGCCAGCGAAATCTCCTGCGCGGCTTCCGGATTGAGCAGCGGGTCGATCTCCGACGCGTCCTCGGGCCAGACGACGAAGTCGGGTTGCGGCGCCCGACCGGCATGCACATCGTCGGCCAGCCTGCGGGTCTCCCGGACGTCGTTGCCCAGCACCACAAGACGCTGCGCGTTGAACTCCAGCCCGAGCCGAGGCACGTTGCCCTGCACCACCGCCGCCGTGACGACCGGCTCGTTGCCGGATCCGGTGCCGGAGTGGCGCACCTGCGGCGACATGGCAGCCGCGAGGAAGAACACCAGGCAGATGCAGACCGCCGGTAGTAAGACCGCGGGCGGGGTGTCGGCCGCGTCGTCAGCTCCGGCGTGCCGCCGACGGGATGCCCGCCACCACGACACGGCCTCGATCGCGAAAGCGGCGGCGCTGCAACCGGTCAGCACGAGGGCCAACGAGAGCAGCGGGGCGCCGCCCAGCCGGACCAGCGGCAGGAACGGGCCGGAGGTCTGACCGGCAGCCACCACGCCCCACGGGAAGCCGCCGAAGGGAATGGTCGATTTCAACCACTCCTGCGCCGCCCAAAGCACCGCGAACCAGATCGGCCATCCGGGCAGTCGCCGCACCACGACAGCCGCCAGACCGAATAACCCGGGGAACACCGCACACAGCAGCACCAGCGCTATCAGCGGCATGGCGCCGACGAGAATGCTGATCCACCGGATCAGCGGCAGGTAGAACGCCAAGCCGAACAGGAAGCCGTAACCGAACCCGCCGACCGCTGTGGTGGCCGGGCGGGTCAGCACCCAGGTCAGCGCGGCGAACGCGATGACGGCGGCCCACCACCAGTTGAACCGCGGATAGCTCGCGCAGAGCAGCAAACCGGCGAGAATCGCGGCGCTCAGCCGAGTCAATCGCGGCCGCAGCCATCTGCCGGCTTGTGGCCCCCGAATCCGCGTTTCACGGACCAGCCAGGCCAGCAGAACGGCGGACAGGTACACCAGGCGCTGCCACCCGGCCCTGACTATCCGGAGGGCTTGGCGGCGTATCTCCGCCAGGGGGTCATGCTGATCCTCTGCCGGCTCAGCAGCGGCGTCGTGCGGTTCGAGATCGGCGAAATCGGCGTCCTCGACATCGCGGACCAGCGGGATCACCCCGGTGACCTCGGCATCTGCCGCTGCCGCCCGGACCGGGATTTGTCCGTTGTTGTCATCGTCTTTGACCGCGGGGAACACATCGGTGTCTTCGGCGGGCCGAACTCGGCGGTCGAACCGCCCGATGCCTCTAACCATGAATCACTACGCCTCGGTGCACGGTCCGCCGACATCGAGGCAACGAGTGGGTCGGGCCGAGCCGGGGCAACACCGGCACCCGTGACCGCGGATCGGTGGACCACCGCCGCACGGCGTCACTCGGCACAGTGACGTCCAAGTCGTCGACGTCCCACACGGCGTAGGAAGCGGGAGCGCCGGGAACCAGGCTGCCGATCAACTCGTCACGGGCACCGCCGGCCCGCCAGCCCCCGCGGGTGGCCGCGGCGAACGCCGCGCGCGCCGAGATCGAGCTGTCCGGCGTCTGGTGGTTGACCGCTGCGCGGATAGTCGCCCAAGGGTCGAGGCCAGTCACCGGGGCGTCGGATCCGAACGCGAGGGCCACGCCTTGGGATGCTAGCAGCGCAAACGGGTTGAGACGCCGCGCCCGATCGATACCGAGACGACGGGCATACATGCCGTCGTGGCCACCCCAGAGGGCGTCGAAATTGGGTTGCATACTGGCCATCACTCCCCACGCGCCGAGCTTGGCCGCCTGGTCGACGGTCACCATTTCCAGGTGCTCCAACCGATGACCACAACGAGCCACCGCGGGCACGCCGAGATCATCGACGATCTGTTCCAAGGCCGCGACGACGCTGGACACCGCGGCGTCGCCAATGACGTGGAATCCGGCCGTCACGCCGGCTTCGGTGCACGCCCGCAGATGCGCGGCGACCGTCTCGGCATCCACGTAGCAGGCACCACACTCGTCGCCGGCATCGTCGTACGGCTCATGCAGCCAGGCCGTCCGCGACCCCAGGGCGCCGTCGACGAACAGATCGCCGGCCAGCCCGGCCGCACCGGTGTCGTCGAGCAGCGCGCGCGCCTGAGCCGGGCTGGTCACCGCCTCACCCCAGTAACCGATCACCTCGACGCCGTGGGCGCTGTGCGCCCGCACTTCGAGCCAGTCGTCCAGCCCGCCGATCTGCGGGCCCGCGCACTCGTGCGCGGCGACGATCCCGTGCCCGGCCAGGGCGTCCAGCGCGGCCAGCCGCGCATCGGCTCGCTGGCCGTCAGTCAACAGACCGCGCGCGACGGAGCGGACCGCATGGTGGGCGTCGCCCACCAGCGGCCGTTGTTCGTCGAAACCGGTCGCCGACGCCAACCCGTCGACACGCTGCCGGAGAGCCGTCGACGCCAGCGCCGAGTGGACGTCCACGCGCGCCAGGTAGGCAGGCCGGTCGCCGAGCGCCGCATCGAGCTCCGCGGTGGTTGGCGCCGTGTTCTGCGGCCACGACGACTCGTCCCAGCCGTGACCCCACAGCGGCTGGCCAGGGTGCGCCGCGGCGTAGTCGGCGATCAGTTGCAGGCAGTGCGATCGCGATGTCGACGCCCGCAGGTCCAGACCGGTGAGGGTCAGCCCGGTCGCGGTGAGGTGGATGTGGCTGTCGACGAAGGCCGGCGCGACAAAGCCACCTTCGAGATCGATGACGTCCGCGCCGGCGAACTGGTCGCGGGCAACGTCGTCGCTGCCCAGCCACGTCACCACACCGTCGCGCACCGCCATCGCGGAGGCGTCGGGATGGGTCGGGCTGTGCACCCGGCCGTTGATCAGCACAGTGGTCGGGACGTTAGTCACGCCGCAAAACCTACGGGGTTGGCAGAAGGGTTACTCAGGCCGTAACGGCAGAGCCGGCGAGTCGACCTCGGTGACGTTGATGACCTCGCCGTCGATGTAGTCGGGCCGCGGTCGGTGGTCGAATCGGTCGGCCCCGACGGTCGCGACGGTGATCAGCGGGAATCGCCGACCGAGACCGCGGGCAGCCATCGCGCCCAGCACGGGGCGCGCGGCAGCGCGGGTCGGCGGCAGCAACAGCAGCAGCCCAGCGGCGCTGGTCACCAAGCCCGGCACCATCATCAGCAGCGTTCCCACTGCGACTGCCATGGTGTCTGCGGCCAGTCGCGGCTGGTCAGCGCTCAACCCGGATCGCAACCGCGCGAGCTGAAGTTTGAGTTGCGAACCCGCCAGCGCAAGCCCCGCGGCGAACGCGGCCAACAGCAGCAGCAGAGTCCACCCGAGCCCGATCATCGACGCCAGCGCCACCACCACGGCGAGCTCGGCGATCACATAGACCAGAAACAGTCTCGACACCATGAGATGGCAACGTCGCGCAGGGTCACCGGAGTTCCGCGTACCGTCGTCGCACGGTTAGATGGCCTCGTGACGACAATCGAGATCGACACCCCGGCCGGCCCGATCGACGCCCTGCTCGACATCCCCGACGGCCAGGGCCCCTGGCCAGGCGTGGTCGTGATTCATGACGCTCTCGGCTACGGACCGGACAAAGAATCGATCAACAGCCATATTGCTGCGGCCGGATACGTCGCGCTGACGCCGAATCTGTTCGCCCGTGGCGGCTGGGCACGCTGCATCACCAAGGTGATGCGCGAGCTGCTCACCAAACGCGGACGCTCGCTGGACGATGTGCTGGCTGCCCGCGACCACCTCAAGGCCCTGCCGGAATGCACCGGCCGCATCGGCATCGCCGGGTTCTGCATGGGCGGGCAGTTCGCATTGGTTATGTCGCCCAAGGGTTTTGACGCTTCTGCGCCATTTTACGGTGTGCCACTCCCGCGTGAACTCAGCGAAACACTCGACGGGGCATGTCCGATCGTCGCCAGCTTCGGCAGCCGGGATCCGTTGGGCGTAGGGGCGCCGAAGAAGCTGCAGCGGGTTCTCGACCACAAGGGCATCGCCAACGACGTGAAGTCCTATCCGAAGGTCGGACACAGCTTCGCGAACAAGCTTCCCGCCCAGCCGCTATTGCGCATAGGCGGATTCGGTTACAACCAGGCCGCCACCGAAGACGCGTGGGCGCGGGTGTTTTCGTTCTTCGGCGAACACCTGAGCAGCTGATTCAGGCTGGGCGTACCTCAAGGCCGACGTTGTTCTTCATGCCGCCACGCAGCTTGCTGAACAGGTTGAACACCTTCCCGACAATGCCGTACTCGCGGCCGATCGCGTCATAGACCAGACCGGTCTGCGCCGCGTCCAGGATGACCGCGGTCGCGTCGATGGCCTCGCTTTTCGGGTGTCCCTGCATGTCGCAGATCGCCAGCGTGACACGCGGCGTGTTGCGAATTCGCTTGACCTTCCACGACTTTTCCTGGGTGATCATCAGCAGGCGGTCGCCATCATTGGCGGCCCAGATCGGGGTTGGCTTGGGCCGACCGTCTTTGGTGAACGTGGTGAGTAGGACGTACTGCGCTTTGGCGACGTCTGCGAAGGTCGGGGCCACCGGGCCAGTCTAGAGGCCCTCCGTGTCGGAGGCCGCTGGCATAATCGAACACATGTTCGAAGCACGTGCTCGGTTGCCAGAATCGGTCGCCCGATTGGACGCCGTGTTCGAGCGGCGTCATCCGTCGATCACGCAAGAGTCGGCGGCGCTGGTCGATCGGCTTCGTGCGACGAGGCGCGCCGAGAATAGTGCTGCTGGTCAGCGGCTGGCGGTGATCGGTGAACTGGATGCGTTGCGGTTGCGCCTGCTTGGCGAGCGCGAGACGTGGTGCACCGACACCCAGGAGGCAGTGGCCGCGGAGGTGGCCGCGGCGATGTGCATCAGCCAGGCGCTGGCAACCAGCTACTTGTACTACGCCCGCGCCATGCGAACCCGCCTTCCCCTGGTGGGGGCCCTGCTTCAGGCCGGCGATGTCGACTACCGCGCATTCCAGACAATCGTCTATCGGACCGATCTGATAGTGGACGTTGAGGTGATGGCCAGTGTGGACGGCCAGTTGGCTGCCAAAGCCCAACGTTGGCCGGCGATGACCCAAAGCGCGTTGGCCGCGGCGGTGGACCGCATTGTCGCCCGCGCCGATCTTGACGCGGTGCGGCGCCGACGAGAGCGTGAAGCCGAGCGCGAATTGTCGATTTTTGACAGTGGGAACGGCTTGACAGAGGTGTTCGGCAGACTGCTGTCGCCTGATGCACACGCGCTGGACGCCCGGCTGGATGCGTTGGCACGCACGGTGTGTAACGCGGATCCGCGTACTCGCAACCAGCGCCGCGCCGATGCGATGGCGGCCTTGACCGTCGGAGCCGACCGGCTGGCATGTCGTTGCGGACAACCGCACTGCCCGGCAGCCGGCAGCCCACTACCGTCGCCTGTGATCATCCACGTTGTCGCCGATCAGGCCAGCATCGAGGGCCACGGTCGCGAGCCCGGCTCAATGATCGGCAGCGATGCGCTGATCCCGGCGGATCTGATCGCCGAACTCGCTCAATCGGCCAGGCTTCGGCCGCTAATCCATCCCAACGACGCCGCACCGGAGCCGAACTACGTTCCGTCGCAAGCCCTGACCGACTTCGTGCGCTGCCGGGACCTGACCTGCCGGTTCCCGGGCTGCGATCGTCCCGCAGTGCGCTGCGATGTCGACCACACCATCCCCCACGCGCATGGCGGACCAACGCACGCGTCCAACCTCAAATGCCTGTGCCGCCTGCATCATCTGATCAAAACGTTCTGGGGCTGGTGCGATCAGCAGCTGCCCGATAGCACGGTGATATGGACATCACCAGCGGGGCAGACCTATGTCACCACTCCGGGCAGCGCCTTTCTGTTCCCGAGTCTGTGCGCCCCCACCGGTGCCCTCGACCCCATTCCGCGCCGGCCGCACCGCATCGACCACACCGCGATGATGCCTAAACGGCGCCGCACGCGCGCCCAGAACCGCACCCGTTACGTCGCCGAGGAACGTCGACACAACCGACTACTGCGCCAAGCTCGCCGAGCGGCCATAGCTGGCCGCGAACCGCCCGGCGACTACGAACCACCACCCTTTTGAGGCCTGGCTGACAACCCGAATTCAGCGCGGCATCCGGCGCCAGATGAACTGCGGCAGAAGCCGCATCACTGCCGCTGCGGGCCCCAACGCCCACGGGATCCAGACCGTCCGGCGCCCCTTGGACAGCGCACGCGCCGTCGCCGCGGCCACTTGCGACGGCGTACTGGACAGCGGTGCCGGCGTCATACCCGCCGTCATCCGGCCGATGACGAAACCGGGCCGCACGATCAGCAGCCGCACGCCGGTGCCATGCAACGCGTCGGCCAGCCCGCTGGCGAACCCGTCCAGGCCCGCTTTCGCTGAGCCGTACACATAGTTGGCCCGACGCACCCGCGCGCCGGCGATCGAGGAGAACACCACCAGCGTTCCCCGGCCGGCCTGCCGCATCGCGGCTGCCAGATGGGTGAGCAGGCTGACCTGCGCTACATAGTCGGTGTGCACGACGGCCACCGCGTGCGCGGCGTCGACCTCGGCCCGGCCTTGGTCACCGAGGATTCCGAAGGCCAAAACCGCGGTGTCGATCGGACCGTGTTCGGCGATGATCGACGCAATCAACGGGCCGTGCGATGCGACGTCGTCAGCGTCGAATTCGCGAGCGGACACCGCGACCGCGCCGGCGGCCAGTATCGCCGCGGTCTGTTCGCCGAGCCGGTCGGCGTTTCGCGCCGCCAGCACGACGGACGCGCCGGGAGCCAGTCGCACCGCGAGCTCGGTACCGATTTCACTGCGGCCGCCGAGAATCAGCACCGTATGTGCGCCCGTGTCATCCACGGCTGCGATTATCACCTGCGCTAGCGTGAGCGGTGATGGCAAACTCCTCGGCCCGGCTGACCAACGACGCGCTGGCGTTTCTTACCGAGCGCCATCTCGCCATGCTGACCACGCTGCGCACCGACAATTCGCCCCATGTGGTGGCGGTGGGCTTTACCTTCGACCCCAAGACGCACATCGCCCGGGTGATCACGACCGGTGGCTCACAGAAGGCGGTCAACGCCGAGCGCGGTGGCGTCGCCGTACTCAGTCAGGTCGACGGTGCCCGCTGGCTGTCACTGGAAGGTCAGGCCAGCGTCAACAGCGAGACCGACGCGGTGCGCGACGCGGAGCTGCGCTACGCCCAGCGTTACCGCACGCCGCGGGAGAACCCGCGACGGGTCGTCATCGAGGTGCATGTGGAGCGGGTGCTGGGGTCCTCGGATCTGTTGGCCCGCAAAGCCGACTAGCTAGACCAGGGTCGCGCCGGGCGCGCGAATCACCAACGGCACCGCCGGGAAATACGCCGCCATCTCAGGCCGAGATTTGGCCAGCGCCGCGGTGCCGTAGCCCCGATGCCGGTAGTCCGGGTGAATCCAGATGCGGACGTGCACCTCGTGTCCCTCGAGCTCGCCGAAGACCATGCCGACCTTCTCGTCACCATCAACCGCGACGAACCAGGCGGCCTCTTCGGCGTCGAATCGGTCCTGCGCCGAACGGATTTCATCGTCCAGGCCACCGGCCGGGGCACCGGAGCCGTCACCCTTGGCGCCGACCTCCTCGGTGCGGGCGGCGAAGATATCGCGATCGGAGCTGCCGGAAAAGGCGCGCAGCGCCAAGGTTTCACCCGCGCTGGCCGGCCGGTCTTTGAAGGTGAAGCTCAAGATGTTGTTCAGATCTTCGAGCTCGGCGACGATCTTCTTACGCGAAGCCTTGGTCAGCTGATCGAACGACATGCCGATCACCGCTTCGGCGCCCAGCCGCGAGGTGCCCAGCAGTTCGACGATGCCGTCGACCGCCGACGGCCGGTCGTCGGCCTTGACGATCAGGTCGAGCACTTCATGACGACGTTCCAGCGCGTTCATCAGTGCGTTGGTGATCTCTCGGCGGGCAGCGGCGCGGTCGTGGTCGGTCATCGCACGAGCCTAATACTCCGGCGGGGTTCGGTGCGTGCCTTGCTACGGCTAAACCGGCACCACGATCAGCTCGTGCGGACGGTGGTTGACCGGCTGGGCGCCGTCCTCGGCCACCACCACGATGTCTTCGATGCGAGCACCCCACCGGCCCGGGAAATAGATCCCGGGCTCGACGGAGAACGCCATGCCCACCTGCAGCGGCAAATCGTTGCCGGCGACGATGTACGGCTCCTCGTGCACCGACAGTCCGATGCCGTGGCCGGTGCGGTGCACGAAGTAGTCGGCGAGCCCGGCCTCGGCCAGCACGTCGCGGGCGGCGGCGTCGATCTGCTCGGCGGTGACACCGGGGCGCACGGCCTCGACGGCCGCCCGTTGCGCTTGCTGCAGCACTGAATACTGTTGTGCGACTTCAGGACTGGGCTCGCCGATGCTGTAGGTGCGCGTCGAGTCCGAGTTGTAGCCGGGCTGGTAGGCGCCGCCGATATCGACGACGACGATGTCACCGGCCCGAATTTCACGGTCCGAGTATTCATGGTGCGGGTCCGCGCCATGCGGGCCCGAGCCGACGATGACGAACGCCACTGCTGAATGTCCTTCGGCGACAATGGCTTCGGCGATGTCCGCGGCGACGTCGGCCTCGGTCCGGCCGGGCGCCAGGAATTCCGGCACCCGGGCATGCACCCGGTCGATCGCCGCACCCGCCTTGCGCAGCGCGTCGACCTCGGCTGCGTCCTTGACCATCCGCAGTTCACGCAACACGTCGGTGGCCAACACCGGCAGCACGCCAAGCACACCGGCCAGCGGCAAAAGGTGCAGCGCCGGCATCGAATCGGTGACCGCCGTGGCCGCCGGAGCGCCACCCATCGCCGCGGCGACCAGCTGGTAGGGGTCCTCACCGTCGACCCAATCCCGCACAACCAGGCCGAGATCGGTGACGGCGGACTGTTTCAGCGACGCCAACTCCAGCCGTGGCACAACGATCGTCGGATCACCGGAGACCGGCAGCACCAGCGCGGTAAGACGCTCGAAGGTCTGCGCGCGCGAGCCGATCAGATACCGCAGGTCATAGCCCGGGGTGATCACCAGACCGGCCAGGCCCGCCTTGGCGGTGGCGGCCGTAGCCGCCGCCACCCGGCGGCGATACACCTCTGTGTCAAAGCGGTCAGAACCCATGACAGTCAGGCTAACTGTGCGGCTGGCAGGATGACGGGCATGTCCGCACCGCTGCTGCTGCTCGACGGCGCCAGCATGTGGTTTCGGTCGTTCTTCGGGGTCCCGTCCTCGATCACATCGCCGGACGGGCGGCCGGTCAACGCGGTTCGCGGCTTCGTGGACTCGGTGGCCACCGTGATCACCCGACACAAACCTCACCGGTTGGTGGTCTGTCTGGACCTGGACTGGCGACCGCAATTCCGGGTCGACCGCATCCCGTCGTACAAAGCCCATCGGGTCGAAGAGGAGAACCCCAGCGGGCAACCCGATGTCGAGGAGGTCCCCGACGACTTGTCGCCGCAGGTCGAGATGATCGCGGAGCTCCTCGACGCGTTCGGCATCTGCACCGGCGGCGCCGAGGGCTTCGAAGCCGACGACGTGATCGGCACACTGGCCGCCCAGGAGCGCCGCGACCCGGTCGTGGTTGTCAGCGGCGACCGCGACTTACTGCAGGTGGTCCGCGACGAGCCAGTCGAGATACGGGTGCTCTACCTCGGACGCGGCCTGACCAACGCGACCTTGATGGGACCCGTCGAGGTCGCCGATCGCTACGGCGTGCCGGCCGATCGGGCCGGCGAAGGCTACGCCGAGCTGGCGCTGCTGCGCGGCGATCCGTCCGACGGGCTGCCGGGCGTTCCCGGTGTCGGCGAAAAGACCGCGGCCACGCTGTTGGCGCAGTACGGCTCACTGGCAGCGATCCTGGCCGCCGTCGACGATCCGAAATCGTCACTGGCCAAAGGCGTTCGGGCCAAGCTGCGGGCGGCCACCGACTACATCGAGGTCGCCGGACCGGTCGTGCGGGTGGCCACCGATGCGCCGGTCACGTTCTCGACGGCCGCCGACCCCTTGCCGCTGGTGGCGGCCGACCCGGCACGCGTCGCCGAACTCGCGACTCAACTGGGCGTCGGGTCATCGATCGCGCGGCTGCAGAAGGCGCTGGACGCGCTTCCTTAGAGACGGCGTTACTTAGGCCGACCGACCTCGTAGGTGCCCTTGTTGTCCTGGAAGGTCGCCGTCACCGAACGCTTGGTGCCGTCGATGCTGACGTCGCAGTCGAAGGTGGCACCCTTTTTGACGGTCGGATTCTGACCGTTGTTGCACTTGACGTCTTTGACGTTCTTCGCGCCGTAGCCGTTGGTGCTATCGCTCAGGATCTGCTGCACGCCGGCATTGGCTTTGCTGACGTCCAGCTTGGTGGTCACGAAGAACCCCGGCGCCCAGAAGCCCAGCACCAAGATCACCGCGACGGCGATCGCGGCAAGCACGCCGAGCACCGTGCCGACCATCCCCTTGGACCGCTTCGGGCCGGCCGGCGGCTGGCCGTAGGCACCCGGGTACTGGCCGTACTGACCGGGTTGGGCGTACTGGCCGGGTTGACCGTACTGACCCGGCTGACCGTACTGAGCGGGCTGGCCGTATTGACCCGGCTGGGGCTGGCCGTATTGACCCGGCTGCTGCGGGTACGCGGCGGTCTGGCCGCCGTACTGCTCCTGCTGCGGGTAGCCCTGCGGATAGGACTGCGGAGACGGCGGGTAGTACGGCGTGGGCGGCTGCTGGTACTGCCCGTATTCGGTGGGCGTGTACGCGGGGGCCTGCCAGGTCTGCTGCTCTCCGCCGGTGGCCTGCCAGCCCTGGTCGCCGGAGGATTGCTGCCAGGGCGACACGTGCTGGGTGTGGTCCTCACCGGATTGCTGACCTTCACCTTGCGTCGGCTGCCACGGCTGCGTCGGGTCGGGTCCCTGCGGTCCACTCATCGTGTGTCAGTCCTCTCAGTGCTGCTTGCAGTCCTCGCCTCGGTCGTCGTGTGCAACCGTAGCTTCGGCACAGCCTACCCGGCGTCAACTGCCACGACGCCGCGCCGAATCGCGTCGATCGCGCGTTTCGCGGTGGCCCGCAGCTCCGGCTGGGGGGCGGCGTTGCGGACCTGGTCCAGCAGGTCAAGCACCTGCCGGCACCAGCGCACGAAATCCCCCGGCGACAGGGGCGAACCGGTGCCCTCGTTATCGGAGGCCGCCAGGGCGGTGACGAGGTCGCCACTGCTGGCCCAGCGGTAGATTGCCGCGACAAACCCGTCGTCGGGCTCGCGGCTCAGCGTGATGCGATGTCGATGTTCGTCGGCGCGCAGCTCCGCGGACAGCCGCCGCGTGCGGGTCAGCGCTTGCCGTAAACGCGCGGTTGGCACCTGCTCGTGGCGCGGCGCGGCGGGCCCGTCACCGCCCCGCGTTTCATAGAGCACCGCCGAGAGCACGGCAGCCAACTCGGCATCCGTGAGTCCCGTCCATGCGTCACTGCGCAGACATTCGGCGACCAGAAGATCGCTCTCGCTGTAGATCCGGGCCAGCAGCCGGCCGTCGTCGGTCACCGTGGGGATGCCATCGGTGAGCTCGATGAAGCCGCGCTCGGTGAGCAGTCCCACGATCCGGTCGAAGGTGCGGGCCAGCGAGTTGGTGGCGGCGGCGACTTTCTTCTGCAGCTCGGCGTTGTCGCGTTCGATCCGCAGGTAGCGCTCGGCGCCCCGGACTCGGGTTTCCCGGTCGGCTTCGCGGTGGACCGGGTGGCGACGCATCTTTTCGCGCAACGACGCCAGCTCGGGGTCGACATCGCGGCTCTCGCTGCGCTTGCCTCGGCGCTCACCGGTAGTCGACAATCCCGCGGCCGCCGAACGCAGCGCCGACGCCAAGTCGCGACGGACCCGTGGTTGCCGGTGTTCGACCCGCTTGGGCAATGTCATCGACCCTACCGGCGCCGACTCGCCGGAATAGTCGGCTGAGGAAATTCTTCCGGCCCAACGGTTTTCGGTCAACACCAACGGTCGCGGGTCGGTGCTGTCGCGGGCCGCTTCCAACACGACGGCCAGTCCGCCGCGTCGGCCGTGGGTGATCGTGATGATGTCGCCGCGCCGCAGCCCGGCCAGCGCGTCGTTGACCGCCTGGCGACGCTGCAGTCGCGACGCGCGGGCCTGGGCACGCTCCTGCTGACTGATCTGCTCGCGCAACCGGGCGTATTCGAGGACGGGAGCATCGTGTCCACCGAGCTCGGCGGCGACCTCGTCGAGCATATGCTGCCCGCGCTCCACGCCGCGGACCAGGCTCACCACCGAGCGGTCGGCCTGGTACTGCGCGAACGACTGCTCGAGCAGCCGATGCGCCTGCTCGGGGCCAACGCGGTTCACCAGGTTGATCGTCATGTTGTACGACGGAGCGAACGAGCTGCGCAGCGGGAAGGTGCGGGTGGAGGCCAGGCCTGCGACCTCGGCCGGTGCGCTGGTGTCTTCGCCGGGATTCCACAGCACTACGGCGTGGCCCTCCACGTCGATGCCACGGCGGCCGGCCCGACCGGTGAGCTGGGTGTACTCGCCGGGTGTCAGCGGGAGGTGTTGCTCACCGTTGAACTTCACCAGTCGTTCCAGCACCACGGTGCGGGCTGGCATGTTGATGCCGAGTGCCAGTGTCTCGGTGGCGAAGACGGCCCGGATCAGCCCGGCGGTGAACAACTCCTCGACGGTGTGTCGGAACACCGGCAGCAAGCCGGCGTGGTGGGCGGCGATGCCGCGCAGCAGCGCCTCGCGCCACTCGTAGTAGCCGAGCACATCGAGGTCGGCGTCGTCGAGGTCGCCGCAGCGGTGGTCGATCACCTCGGCGATCTTGGCCCGGTCTTCTTCGGTGGTCAGCCGCAGCGACGAGCGAAGGCATTGGCCCACCGCGGCATCGCAGCCGACCCGGGAGAACACGAACGTGATCGCCGGCAGGAGACCGTCGTCGTCCAGCATGCGGATCACGTCAGGCCGCGACGGCGGCCGGTAGAAACCCGACCGGCCCGGGCGTCCCGAACCTCCCCTACCGCCTTGGCGGCGCGGGGCATGCCAGCCCGACAGCCGATCGGCCTCACGGCGATGGGCGATGTGGCGCAACAGGTTCGGGTCGACGATCGAGTGTTGCCGCTGCCCCGGCTCGTGCGCGCCGTAATCGAACAGATCGAAAAGTCGCTTGCCGACCAGCATGTGCTGCCACAACGGTACGGGTCGGTGGTCGTCGACCACCACCGAGGTGTCGCCACGGACGGTCTGGATCCAGCCGCCGAACTCTTCGGCGTTACTCACCGTCGCCGACAAGCTGACCAGCCGCACGTCGTCGGGCAGATGCAGGATGACTTCCTCCCACACCGCACCGCGCATCCGGTCGGCCAGGAAGTGCACCTCGTCCATCACCACATACGAAAGTCCCCGCAGCGCAGGAGAATCCGCATACAGCATGTTGCGCAGCACCTCGGTGGTCATCACCACCACCGGGGCACCGGCATTCACCGACAGGTCGCCGGTCAGCAGGCCGATCTGATCCTTGCCGTAACGCGCCACGAAATCGTTGTGTTTCTGGTTGCTCAGCGCCTTCAACGGCGTGGTGTAGAAGCATTTCCCGCCGGACGCCAGCGCCAAGTGCACCGCGAACTCGCCGACGACGGTCTTGCCGGCCCCGGTCGGCGCGCACACCAGCACGCCGTGGCCGCTCTCCAGCGCCGCACACGCGCGACGCTGAAAGCCGTCGAGCTCAAACTCCAATTCCGCAGTGAACCGCGCTAATTCGCCCGCGGCCGGCGCGTCAGGTGATGTCGTCATGAGGTCCGGCAATGCTCGACGGCGCCCCGACCGCAGCCGGCGGGTCGATGACCGAGGCTTCGTCGTCGGCGAGGGCGGTCAGCGCTTCCCGTCTGGCTTTGCGTTTGTCGTGCACGCGGGCGATCTGGATGGCCAGTTCGAGCAGCAGCGTCAGCGCCAGCCCCAGCGCCGTCATCGAGAACGGGTCGGAGCCGGGTGTGAAAACGGCTGCAAACACGAACATCGCGAAGATCAGGCCGCGCCGCCACGACCGCAGTCGCGCGTACGTCAGGACACCGACGAAGTTGAGCATCACGACCAACAGCGGGAATTCGAAGCTCACGCCGAACACCAGCAGCAAGTTGATCAGGAATCCGAAATACCGGTCGCCGGACAGCGCGGTCACCTGCACGTCGCTGCCGACCGTCAACAGGAAGTGCAGCGCCTTGGCCAGTACCAGGTACGCCAGCACCGCGCCGGTGAGGAACAGCAACGCGGCCGGCACGACGAATGCGACGGCGAAGCGCCGTTCCTTCTTGTACAGCCCCGGGGTGATGAACGCCCAGAGTTGGTAGAACCACATCGGGCAGGCCAGCACCACCCCGGCCGTCAACGCGACTTTCAACCGCAGCATGAACTGGTCGAAGGGTGCCGTGGCCAGCAGCCGGCACTGGCCGTTGGCAATGTCCGCCCGGGCTGAGGGCGGCAGTGCACAGTACGGGTGCCGCAGCCACTCGCCCAGGCTTTCCAGCCCGAACAGCGGGTGCGAGTACCAGACGAAACCTAACGTCGTGGTGAGGGCGATGGCCGCCAGCGATAGCAGCAGCCGCGCGCGCAACTCGGTGAGATGGTCGACGAGCGACATAGTCGCGTCGGGGTTGATGCGGCTGCGACGGGAACGCGGATCTAGCCGCCTGAATAAACCGGTGGTGCGCACAGTGAATAGGCGCTCGGGCGCCGCGGGGGCGATGCCAGGCTAGGCCGGCCGACCGTCAGCCGCCGGCGGTTCGACCCGCTCGGAATGCACCGGCTGAGCCGGCGCGGCCTGGGTGGCAGACGTTTCGGGTTTGTTGTCGCTTTGCAGTTCGCGGACCTCCGACTTGAAGATCCGCAGCGACTTGCCCAGTGAGCGAGCGGCGTCGGGAAGCCTCTTGGCGCCGAACAGAACAATCACCAGGACCGCGATGATAGCCAGGTGACCCGGAGTCAGAGCATTCACTTTTGTTTACCTCCAGATGTCACCACGATGCTACCGCAGCCATTGGTTCATTAGCCGGACCGCGCCGCGGCCTGGTAAGACTCCAGCGCGGCTGCCGCGGCCTGACGCACCCGCGCGGCCAGCGACTCCGGCCCCAGAACGCGCACCGCCGACCCCATCCCCAGCACCTGACGGGCCATCCAATCTTCCGAGGCATACGTCATGGCCACCTCGCAGTAGCCGTCAGGCAGGTCATGGAGCAGACGCATCGGAAAGTACTCGAACATCCACGAGGCCTCGGGCGCCAGCTGCAGTGTCGCCGACGGCAGCGACGGGTCGGCGTCGAACAACGACGTGTCCGGCGCCGCCTGAAGCGCGGGTTCCGGTGGCGCAGAATGCTCGTCGAGCACGCTGGCGTCGACGATGCGGTCGAACCGGAACAGCCGCACGCCTTCGGCTTCCCGCGACCATGCTTCCAGGTAGCTCTGATCGCCGACCAGCACGACCCGAATCGGGTCGACGATCCGGGTGGACAGCGTGTCGTGCGAGGCGGCGTAGTAATCGATGCTCAGCGCCCGGCGGTCGCGGATCGCGGCGCGCACCGCCGCGGCGGCCTGACTCTCGACGGGCGCGGGCTCGTCGACCGCGGCCACGTCGTTTCCGTGTCCGGCGGCTCCGGCCGCGGCTTCGATTTTTGCGATCGCGCTTCGCGCCGCCTGCGGATCGACCACCCCGGGGATGTCGGCGAGTGCGCGCAACGCCACCAGCAGGCCGGTGGCCTCCGGCGAGGTGAGCTGCAACGGCGTGTCCATCCCGGCCGAGAACGTCACCTCGACGGTGTCACCGGTGAATTCGAAGTCGATCAGGTCGCCCGGGCCGTAGCCGGGCAGGCCGCACAGCCACAGCTGGTCGAGGTCCTCCCCCAACTGCGTGACCGAAACGCCCAGGTCAGATGCGGCCTGAGCGCGGGTGACCCGCGGGTTGGCCTGGAAGTACGGCACCATGTTCAGCAACCGCACCAAGCGCGTCGACACCGGCGTCATACCTCCCCCTCTCCAGCGTGGGCGCGCAACCGGCCCAACACCTCGTCGCGTAGCGAGTGCGGTTCCAGCACGACAGCGTCGGGGCCGTATCCGGCGATGTCGCGCGCCACCCGACCGGTGGTTCCGATGTCGAGTTCGATGACGTCGCCGTCGCGGCCGTTCACCTGCCGAGAACCCAGCGATGTCCCGGCGCGCCGCAGCGCGGTGGCACGCCCGTCGGCGACCCAGACCTGAGCCCGCACGCCCGTCGGTGGGTCGCCGACCGCATTGGCCACGATCTCGCGCAGGTCGGCGTCCACGGGCCGGGTGACGGCACCGGCGGGGCCGATCGGTGTTACCTCGTCGCCGATCCGGGACAGCCGGAAGGTGCGGGTGGCGCCGCGGTCGCGGTCGTGCCCGACGAGATACCAGCGGCCCTTCTCGGTCACCACGCCCCACGGCTCGACCGTGCGCACGGTGTATGGATCCGTGCGGGACGGCCGGTGCGGAAACTGGACGGCCTGCCCGGCGTCGATCGCCGAGAGCAGCAGTCCGAGAACGTCTTC
>NZ_DASXHW010000061.1:0-5464 GCF_036488105.1 Mycobacterium sp.
ATCGGGCGTCAGCCCGGCATCGGCCAGGGCGCGGCGGCTGGCCTGGGCGATCAGCTCGTAGGGTCCCTTGTCATCGACCCGCCCCACGTCGGACAGGGCGACGCCGGCAATGGCGACCGTGCCGCTCACTGGGCGCGGTCCTGGGCCAGCAGCTCGGCCAGCACGTCGGTCGGCTCTCCGAACAGGTGGCGAAACACGTGCGCGCGCTTCAGATAAAGGTGCATGTCATTCTCGAACGTGTAGCCCATTCCGCCGAATACCTGGATGCCTGCGGCGGCATTGTCGACCGCCGCCGAGCCGGCCACTGTGACGGCCGACAGCACCTGCAGCAGTGCGTCGGCGCGCCCATCCGCCACCGCGATGGCAGCGAAGAATGCCTGTGCCTGTGCGGCCTCGGCAGCGATCTCCATGTTGACGCAGGCGTGCTTGATCGCTTGGTGCACGCCGATCGGTTTGCCGAACTGCTCGCGAGTCTTGGCGTGTTCGGTCGCGGATGTTGCCGCGGCCGCCGCCAAGCCGGTGAGATAGCTGGCCGTGAGCACCATGGCGCGGCCCCAGATCCATTCGTCCTCGACGGGCAACCAGTGCAAGGGTTCGGCGGATTCGACTGTGGCCGTGGATATCCGGGTACCCGGGTCTGCGGCGATCACCGGTGCCAGCGGACCGAAGGAATCAATGTCGACCAGAGCGGCGCCACTACGGGCCACCAGCAGGGCGTGCGAGGCACCCGCCGGGTCGAATAGATCGAAAGTGCCTTTAACAGGCCGCACGTCGCCGTCACCACGCAGTACCGCGAGGGCCACCGACGCAGCCCCCGACCCGATCCGATGCGCCAGCGTGTCGTCGCCGCAACGGGTCGCCACCCGGGCACCTAAAGTGCATGCCAGGAACGGCCCGGGCGCGAGGCGCTTGCCGAGTTCGACGAACAGCAGCGCCTCGTCGTCCAAGGGACGGCCTGACCCGCCGGACTTCTCGTCGAGTCCCAGCGTGAGCAGGCCCAACTCGGCGCATTCTCTCCACAGCGAACCGGGAATCGGCGCTTCGGCATGGCGATTGGCGCGGATTCGTTCGACGGGCATCCGTTCAGCGAGGAAATCTTCTGCTGCCGTGACGATTTCGAGTTGCTCAGCTCCGGGTAGCAGATCCACCGTGTGGTCCTCTCATCGCGGCAGCCCCAGCACGCGTTCACCCACGATGTTGCGCTGAATCTCCGACGTTCCGCCGCCGATGGCTTGGGAGAAGCTGTAGTAGTAGTAACCGACCCAACCGTCGACGTCCCAGCGCGACGAATGCCGTAACGAGGCCGGACCGACAACATCCATCGCCAATTTGCCAATCTCCTTGGCCAATTCGGCGTACATCAGCTTGACGATCGAACCCCGCGGGCCGGGCGTCTCGGTCTTCATCGCCTCACAGATATTGGTGTAGGTGAGCGCCCGCAGCGAAGCCACCGAGGCACGGGCCCGGGCCAGTCGCCGCGCGATGTCGTCGTCGGCGATAGCGGGCCTGCGGCCGTCCGGTCCGACGTGGTCGCGGGCATAGTCGATGAGATCCTCGATGATCTTCGCCAGCCGCACCTGGTTGGCGGTGAACGCGGTGCCACGCTCGAAAGACAGCGTCGCCATCGCGACCGACCAGCCTTCGCCGACCTTGCCGACCACATTGCTCAGCGGAATTCGCACGTCGTCGTAGAACACTTCGCAGAATTCCGAGCCGCCCTCGATGGTCTCGATCGGGCGGACGTCGATGCCGGGCGTGCTCATGTCGCATATCACCCAGGTGATGCCCTTGTGCTTGCTGCCGGTGTTGTCCGTGCGTACCAGCAGTTCCTGGTAGTCGGCGACGGTGGCGAAGCTGGTCCACAATTTCTGTCCCGACACCACCAGGTGTTCGCCGTCGATCACCGCCTTGGTGCGCAGTCCCGCCAGGTCCGATCCGGCGTCGGGCTCGGAAAAGCCCTGACACCAGATCACCTCACCGCCAAGAATTTTCGGTAGGTGAAACGACTTCTGTTCGTCGGTGGCTCTGGTGATCAGGGTCGGCCCGGCGTGCGAGTTCCCGACGAAGCACGCATCGATGCCGGGGAACCCCCGGGCCGCGTACTCCTCGTACCAAATCAACTGCTGAAGCAGCGTCAGCCCCTTGCCGCCGTATTCGGTGGGCCAGGCGATGCCGGCCCAGCCGCCTTCGGCCTGAGTGCGCTGCCAGGCGAGGTCGTATTCGCGGATGCCCGCATCGTCGCGCGGGCGCGGTTCGGTCGGCTTGTTCTCGTCGAGCCACGTGCGGACCTGGGCGCGGAACTCCAGCTGGTCAGGCGTGAAGTCGAGGTCCATGTTCCGGAATTCTAGGTGACACGATAGTCAGAAACAATGCGGCAGTCATCGGCTGCGGTACCTCCTGGCCAGTTCTTCGGTACCGCGGGCCAGCAGCGCCACGTCCGCTCCTACGAGCACAAAGCTCGCGCCGGCTGTCGTGTAGCGGCGCACCAGTGGTTCGCTGAACGCATTCACCCCAGCGCCCTTGCCGTGTCCCACGATGGTCGCCAACGCTGTTTCGATAGTGCTCACGACATCTGGATGCTCGGGCTGCCCGAGTTTGCCCATCGAGGCTGCCAGGTCGGCCGGACCGATGAAGATGGCGTCCACCCCGTCGACGTCGGCGATCTCGCCGAGCAGACCCAGACCGACCACACTCTCCACCTGAACGGTCAACGACACCGTTGCGTCAGCGGTGACGAGATAGTCAGAAATGCGGTTCCAACGGGACGCTCGGGCCAACGCGCTGCCGACCCCGCGGATACCCTCCGGCGGATACCGTGTGGCCGCAACCGCCGCGGCCGCGTCGTCGGGCCCATCGATCATCGGAACGATGATGTTCTGCGCGCCTATGTCGAGCAGTTGTTTAATGAACACCGGGTCGGCCGACGGCGGACGGACCAGCACGTCGACGTCCGGATAGCCGGCGAGAACCTGCAGTTGCTCAAGCGTGGTGCGCAGATCGTTGGGCGCGTGCTCCTGATCCAACAACAGCCAGTCGATTCCGGACCCCGCGCAGATCTCGGTGACGTAGCCGCTGCCCGAGGCCACCCACATGCCGATCCGCGGGTCGCCCTCGCCGATGCGCTGCGTCCACCGGTTCGTCACGACGCCTCCCGATCGAACGTCACCGACACCGTGCCCAGCGGTCCGTAGTCCGCGACAAAGCTGTCCCCCGGTTCGGCGAACACCGGCTTGGTGAACGAGCCGGACAGGATCACCTCACCTCGTTTCAGCGAAACCCCGTGCGGAGCAAGCCGATCGGCCAGCCAGGCCACACCGTTGCCGGGATGGTTGAGCACTGCGGCGGCCACCCCGGACTCCTCGATCGTGCCGTTGCGCATTAGCAGCGCCGCCACCCAGCGCAGGTCGACGTCCAATGGGCGAAACACCCGTCCGCCCATGACCAGACCGGCATCCGCGGCATTGTCGGCGATGGTGTCGACGATGGTCCGCAGATGCCCGGTCTCGGGGTCCGACATCTGCACCCTGGCGTCAAGGATCTCGAGCGCAGGAGTTACGAACTCGGTGGCCCGCAACACGTCGAACAACGTGACGCCAGGGCCGGACAGTTCCTCGCCCAGTACAAACGCCAACTCGACCTCGACGCGTGGGCGGATATAGCGGCCCAGCGGGATGCGGCCGCCGTCCTCGACGAACATGTCGTCGAACAGCGCGCCGTAATCCGGTTCGTCGATCGACACCGCCCGCTGCATCACCTTCGAAGTGAGGCCGATCTTGCGCCCCTTGACTTCTCGCCCGTCGGCGACCTTGAGCGCGACGAGTGCCCGCTGCACCGCGTAGGCGTCATCGATGGTCATGTCGGGATACTCGAGTGACAACTGCCGGATCGGCGTGCGGGTCTGCTCGGCCTCGTAGAGCCGCCGGGCTATCTCGGGGAGCTGGTCCTCGGCGGGTCTGCTCATCTCTTGAGGAACTCGATCGCTGCGGCGTTGAAGGCCTCTGGATCCTCGAAATGCGGCCAGTGCCGCACCGAGGGCATCTCGAACACCTCCGAGTTCGGGATCAGGTCGGCGATGGTGCGGGCGGTGTCCTGGTACACACCGTGGTCCTTGCCCGAGGCCACGATCATCACCGGCGCCCCGATGCCGCGCCACTTGTCGTCGGGAATCAGGTTGCGGTGGCGCACCTTCTCGTCCTGCAGGATCAGCAGCCGATCGATGGTGTTACGGGTGTCGTCGCGCCGATAGACAGCCTGGCGTAGACCGATCAGATCGGGCAGGCGATTGGCCTCGTCGGCGATCAGGTGGGCGAACACGGCGTGCAGCGATTCCCACGTCGGCTCGTTGACCGCCTTGGTTCGTTCCGCCCGAATGCGCGCCATGTTCGACGCCGACGCCTCCCGTCCGGCCGGCGACATCAGGATCACCTTGTCGACCCGGTCGGCGTGGCCGACGGACACCGCGGACGCCACGAACGCGCCTAGCGACATCGCGATGAAGTTGGCCGACGCCATGCCGAAGTGATCCATCACCCCCAGCACGTGTTCGACGTAGACCGCGATCTCGTAGTCGTAATCCGGCTTGTCAGAGAATCCGTTGCCGACCATGTCGATCGCCACACAGTGGAAATGCTGCGACAGGGCGGCGAGGTTGGGCGCGAACGTCTCCCAGTGCCCGCCGGTGCCGTGCAGCATGATGGCGTGCGGCTTGTCCGGCCCCCCAGCCTCGGCATAACGGGTACGGACGGGCACTCCATTGACTCCGACGTCGACGAACCCCTGCCGGAACTCGAGCTCCTTCAGATACATCCAGATGCTGCGGTAGTTCTCCGTGTCGACTCGGCTCACGTCGACCGCCGCGGCCGGTGCTGGTACGTGGCTCATCTCACCTTCCCGCATCTTCATATCTGACATAGATGTCATCTAGTGGCGACAGCGCGTAGCGCTCTCCTCATCGTCGCACAAGCTCCATGTTCGCATGTAGAGAACCGCTCAGACCGCTCGAACCCTGCGGTACACCGCTGGCTGTCATTCCATTACCCTCCATTGATTCTGACACTCGTATGCGGTAATACTGGGCAGGTGAACACTCCGGCCGGACGCCGTGTCCTCGCCGAGCTGGTCAACGAGTTCGCGGCCGTGCGGTTGTCGTTGGACGTCAACGGCAACGGCCCCCGCCTGCTCGTCGAGGACCTCGAAGGCGGCGAGCAGGTCTTCTTGTGTCCATTGGAATTGGCCAGCTTCACCTTGGCCACACCCGAGGATCGCGAGGAGTGGGTCAGGGTGGGCAACTACCGCGGCGAGCGCCGGCCGACGGAGCGGCCGTGAGCGCCGACGATGCCGACCTGGTCGGCCTCGGCATGACCGCGATGTCGCTGCGTCCGGGCGCGACGCCACTCGAGCTGGCCGTCCAGGCGAGCGACGCCGCGCTGGAAGACGCCGGACTCGGACGGGCCGACGTCGACGG
>NZ_DASXHW010000064.1:0-1972 GCF_036488105.1 Mycobacterium sp.
GTCATGCGGGTTGAGATCGGACGAGACATCGGCGTCAATCTGTACGAGGATGAAGCCATGCGATTCCTTGTCATGCTTGCGGGCTTCGCCGCCGTGCTCGGGGTGGCCACGCCGGCACAGGCTGATCCGGGCAATTCAGGGACCGACGCGAGCTTTCTGGCGGCGCTCAACAAGGCCGGCATCACGTTCCAGGACCCAGCTGTCGCTGTCGCCGTCGCCAAAAATGCATGCGCACTGATGGACCAGGGCAATCCCGAAGCTGGTGTCATCAAGAGCGTGTCGTCGAGCAATCCGGGATTTACCGGCGACGGCGCCGCCCAGTTCACCATGATCGCGGCGAGTGCTTACTGCCCCCAGCACATGGGGCAACCGGTCAAGCAGGCCGCGCCAACTCCCTGACCGCCGCAGCAACAGCCATTCATCGACTTTCCGATAATCACACCGGGAGCCGGGTGGGGGGCTCAGTGACTTACTCGTACGGCGGAAGCTCGCCTTGATGGCGTGGGCAGTAGACGTCCACTGATGCGGTGATGAATCTGATTGCGGTTCTTCTAACGCGGTCGGGATATAGGTGTAAACGCGGATTTTCCGCATACCCACGGTTCATCTCGTCGTTGACCAAGGTGTCGACCGGGGTGCCGCCATTGAGTTCGCCACAAATTTGATGGGCTCGGGCGACGACACCAGGCACCTCACCGTCATCGACGGGCGGAATCTGTTCTTGTTCGAGCAGCGCCACAAACTGATCCTGCTGGCTTGGGTCGGCGCCTGCTGCACCAGCGCAAATAACTGCGGCGGTAAGCACCACCGCGGCGCTAACCAGAGCGTCTGTAAGGCTGGTGATGCCGGTGCGCACGGCAGTCCACCCGTATGCCCGGGCGTGTGGTCGTGGCCGCGGGCCGTGAATGGCGATGTGTTGGATGGTGATTGACCCTTCTGTGTGAATCTAAGGTTTCGTCAGCGCCGGGCGAAGGCGCGGCGGTGAGACCTCGGCGCATGCGGCAAGGTCGTCGACCAGCGCAGCGGCCCAGCCGACTAAACCGTCGACGTCTACGGAGTGCGGCGCCGGATGCTCCACCTCGCTCAGGCGGCCGGTCCCGCGCCGAAGCAGAGTGTTCGCACCGTCGCGGTTGCCGCGCTGGACGTGGGTGATGCCGACTGCGAGCTGGGCCAGGCCTTGCCAAAGCGGTCTCTCGTCGTCCGGGCCGTTCTTCCACGCGGCCTCGAGCACCTCGTGCGCATTGAACGCCAAGCCCTGGTTCAACAGATCCTGGGCGTAGGCGAGGGATTCGGACGGTGACAGTTCGAGATCGTCTGGGATGCGGGGCACTCCCTCGCTGCCCGGCGGAAGGAGTCGGCCCAGGGCGTCGCGGGGTCGGCTGTTGCGAGGCCGGCCGGATTCCTCGCGATCGCGTTCGGCCATGTGGCTCATTAGACCGCTAACGATACTGGGTCTTCGGATCACGCCCGCCAATTCGGGACCTCACCTCCGGCCTCTGCGGTGTCGCGCGGCCGAGTGAGCACCATCCGTCCCAGCCTCGGCTCGATGCGACAGCCAAGTCGCGCCCGTTGCTTCCATTCCACGGGGTAGTGGGTCCATTCGATTCGGATTAAATGACCCTTGCTCCCCTGATGAAATCTATGCTTACTGCCGGACGCTCACGTCCGCGGTTTGTGTGCCGACCTGGTCCACGCACAAACCGCGTCCTTATCCGGGGCAGTACTCGACAGCGGGAAGTCAGAAAAATGGCTGACAGCAGAAACCAGGTTGACCAGACCACGGTGGATCGGTTGGCGACCGATGACGATCACCCCGCCACCGACGGCCATACAGTCCGCGTGCTGGACAAGGCTTTGCTTGGCGGTGAACCGCAGCGGGTCGGCAGATTCGAATACCGATACGACAGCGACGCGTGGACGTGGTCGGACACCGTCGCACGAATGCACGGCTATGAGCCCGGCGAAATCGAAC
>NZ_DASXHW010000077.1:0-9280 GCF_036488105.1 Mycobacterium sp.
GGTGGGTTGGTAGACGGCTTGGTCGCGGAGCATGGCCCAGAGCACGTTGAGGCGTCGGCGGGCCAGGGCGATGACGGCTTGGGTGTGGGTTTTGCCTTCGGTTCTCTTGCGGTCGTAGTAGGTCCGGGAGGCGGGGTCGGTGCGGATGGCGATCTGGGCAGCGAGGTAGCAGGCCCGCAGCAGTCGGCGGTCGTAGCGGCGCGGGCGTTTGAGGTTGCCGCTGATGCGCCCGGAGTCTCTAGGCACCGGGGCCAGTCCGGACACGCCGGCGAGCCGGTCGACGCTGTCGAAGGCGCCCATGTCTCCGCCGGTGGCGGCGAGGAATTCGGCACCGAGGGTGACGCCGAAGCCGGGCATGCTCAGGATGATCTCGGCGTGGCGGTGGCGGCGAAATCGGTCCTCGATCATCGCTTCGGTGTCGCCGATTTCGGTGTCGAGGGCCATCACCTCCTTGGCCAGGCGCGCGACCATGGCGGCGGCGATCTGTTGTCCGGGCACGGTGGTGCGCTGTGCTTGCGCAGCGGCCATGGCATTGGTTGCGACGGCATTGGCGTTGCGGGCCTTGCGTTTACGCAACCACCCTTCCAGGCGCGCAGTGCCAGCTCGGCGAAGTCCATCCGGGGTCTGGTAACCGGTCAGCAGAATCAGCGCGGCCTTGCTGTTGCTGTAGTCGAATGCCCGCTCCAAAGCAGGGAAGTACTCGAGCAACTGAGCCCGCAACCTATTGATCGCCCGGGTCCGATCAGCGACCAGGTCGCCACGTCGCGCGGTCAGGATGCGCAGATCGACCGCGATCTCGTCGCCGGGTCGCAGCGGCTGCAGGTCGCGGCGCATGCGGGCCTGGTCGGCGATGATCGCGGCGTCTTTGGCGTCGGTCTTGCCGTCGCCGCGGTAACTGCCCGAGGCGTGATGGACGGTGCGGCCGGGGATGTAGAGCAGCCGTTGCTCGTCTGCGATGAGCAGGGCGATGAGCAGGGCGGCGCCGCCATGGTTGAGGTCGATCGCCCAGGTGACCTCCCCACCGTCGGCCAGCACGGTGACCGCGTCGATCAGATCCAGCAAGGCTGCTTCGTCGTTGGCGACTCGCCGCGACAACAATCGCTGCCCGTCACCGTCGACGACCACACCGTGATGCTCGGATTTTCCGGCATCAACGCCGGCCCACAGTTCCTGTCCCACAACCACCTCCATCGTTGGCGTTCGGATCTACCCACCAGACGACCACGCCGTCGTGTCCTTACACAGCGATCACATCGCATCTCTCAATTAGCGGTCGAGTCGTCGCGGGACGCTGGGCGGCCAATCCTCCTGGGCCATCAAACGCGGCAGAGCCATGAAAGCCATACCCAACGTCCCTGGGCAATTCGAAGCCTACGACCGACGGTCCCGAACACCCTGCAAGAAAGGTAAGGACCCATGGTTGATCTCAGCGGCCGCGTTGCGCTCGTCACGGGTGCCGCATCAGGCCTCGGTGCCGCGAGCGCGCGCCGTCTCGCAGCGTGTGGGGCCAGCGTTCTGTGTGCGGACATCGATGGCGCGGGCGCGGCGCAAATCGCAGCGTCGATCCGGAGCTCCGGCGCAAGAGCCGCAGCGTTCAGGGCTGACATCAGCAGCCCTGACGACAACGACGCCATGGCTGCCGCTGCGGTCGAGGCGTTCGGCGGGCTGCACCTCGCCCACCTGAACGCCGGGATCGAGGTGGTCGCGTCGGTCATCGACTCCAGCGTCGAGGAGTGGGACAGCGTCCTCAACGTGAACCTGCGCGGGACGTTCTTAGGGGTTCGGGCCTGCTCCCGTCGGATCATCGACTCGGGCGGCGGTGCGCTCGTGCTCACCTCGTCGGCGTCCGGCCTCATGGGAGTCCCAGGCGGTGCCGCCTACGGCGCGAGCAAGCACGGGATCCTCGGGCTGATGAAGTGCGCCGCAGCCGACCTGGCCCCGCTCGGGGTCAGGGTCAACGCGGTGTGCCCGGGCATCATCGACACACCGATATTCGGCCCGCTTCACGGCCAGACCGACACGCTCACAAAGTACTTCGCGGTATCCACTGCGATGGGGCGCGTCGGTTCGCCCGAGGAGGTGGCGCAGGTGGTGTCGTTCCTTCTCAGCGATGATGCGAGTTACATCACGGCGAGCACGCTTCCGATCGACGGCGGCCTTATTAGCGTTCTGACCGCCGTGGCGAACGGGGTCGAGGAGCTGGAACGCGCGGGCGCCGGGTGACGAGCTCCGAGGTCGTCGCGATCGACCTGCAGGCGGCGTTCCGGCTGGACGGCCGAGTGGCGATCGTCACTGGCGCCTCGGGCGGGTTGGGCAACAGGTTCGCGAGAGTGCTGCACGCGGCTGGGGCCACGGTGGTCGTCGGGGCTCGCCGCACCGGGTACCTCGAGCAGCTACGAGACGAGCTAGGGCCCAGGGTCGTTCCCGTCACCTGCGATCTGCGCGAGACGGCCGACCACGTCCGACTGGTCGACGAGGCGCTCAGGGTCCACGGTCACATCGACGTGCTCGTGAACAACGCCGGCGTCGCCACCATCACGCCGGCGGAGAGCGAACAGCTCGAGGTTTTCCGGGACACCATCGAGGTCAATGTCAGTGCCGCGTTCCACCTGAGCCAGCTCGTGGGGCGCTGCATGCTCGAGCGCGGCCGGGGATCGATCGTCCAAGTCTCCTCGATCCTCGGCATCGTTGCTTCGTCGCCGGTAAACCAGGCGTCGTATTGCGCCTCCAAGAGTGCGCTGATCGGGCTTACGCGCGAGCTCGGGTGCCAGTGGGCACGACGAGGCGTTCGAGTGAACGCCCTCGCGCCAGGCGGCTTCGCCTCGCAGATGAACGCGCTGTCATCAGCCGATGAGGACGATCCGCTGCTGGCGTTCGTCAGAACGAACTGCCCCATGGGGCGGTACGGCGAACCGCACGAACTCGATGGCGCCATCCTGTTCCTCGCCGCGGACGCGAGCTCGTACATGACCGGTCAGACACTGGTCATCGACGGCGGGTGGGTTGCCCGATGACGCACCGTAGTTCGGAGAGAAATTCAGCAGCATGGCGGACTTGGACCTGCCGGTGTGGTCCGTCCTGAGCGAAGACGGTGACTCATCGTGCCGCCGGTGACCGTGGTCGATCGGGTGCTGCTGCCCGCTGGGGACGCTACAAGCTGGCTGGATCGACTGCGGGCCGAGTACGCGACGGGGGCAGTGCAACGCGGGATGCGGCTCGCAGACAGCTGGTGGTGCTACGTCGGTCCCGACGCGATCGAGGTGACTGTCCGGTGGGAACTGCCGGACGTGGCGTCGTTCTGGACCATGCGATTTGCGGCGGGGGAGGACGAATCGGTGGCGGCGTGGTGGGCGGCAACCGATGCGGTGGCGCTCGAACGTCACCGGACTGTGTGTTCGTCGCTATGACTCGCTGGGTTGTCCAGTTGCGGCTCGGCGAGGCGGCTGTCCTTGACGGGTTGCCCGGTTCGGCCGGCCGCAATATCCGCGGCTGTCTGCGTGGCGGGGACGCGACCTGGGACGTCGTATCACCGACATTTCCTGAGCCCGGCATCGACGGCGTCGAGGTTGTCGACGCCGTGGCCGTCGCGCCGTTGTGGGGCTCCCACGTTCACCTCACTGGGCCCCGCGTCAAGCGGACGTTCCTGTTTCGGGTGCAGCCAGGTACCGCGGCAGACGTTGCGGCGCGGTTCGAGGCTGAGCTCGCGGCGATGCCCAGGTTCATCGATACGATCCATAGCTGGGCGTTGGGCCGTGTCGACCACGACACCTCCCCCTCCTTTTGGACCCACGCCTGGGAACAGGAGTTCGCTTCGATCGCCGGCCTCAACGGCGATTACACGACGAACCCGTACCACTGGGCGGGAGTCGACCGATTTTTCGATGCAGAGATCCCCGGCGCGGTCGTCGATAGGCGCCTTGCCCAGTGGTTGTACCAAGCAGCGGGTCCGGTGCTGCCGTAGCTGGTCTGCTCGAGTGCGGTGGGCGACCGCGACCGCCTGCCTATACGTGCTGACGACAGTCATTGATCGGCCCCTCAGATCATCACCAGCCCGCCATCCACGACGACGTCGCTGCCGAGCATGAACGACGAGTCGGCGCTTGCGAGAAACAGGACGACGCCGGCGATCTCCGCCGCAGTGCTGGCGCGCCCGATCGTAAGCTGCGACTGCATTTCAGAGACCAGCTTGGCAACCTCGTTCGGCGCTAGACCTGAATGGTGCCTCAGTTTCGTCATCATCGGAGTGTCCACCGGTCCCGGGCTGATCGAGTTGACGCGAATGCCTCTCGGTGCCAGCTCCGCCCCAAGAGTGCGGGCGAAGGATCGGACCGCAGCCTTCGAGGCCGAATACACAGACATGCCCGGCCAGCCAACCCGAGCGTTAATCGATGAGTTCAAGATCACGCTGGCGCCCTCTTGCAGGTAGGGGGAGGCGGCCTGGACGGTGAAGAAGATGCCACGAGCATTGACTTCCATCTGCTCGTCAAATTCCGTTTCGCTCACCTCCTCGAACGGGCACGCCCGAGAGATCCCTGCATTGGCAAACAGGACATCGATCTGACCGAGCTTGCGATGGATCTCGACAAACGTGGTCCTCATCGCGGCGACCGACCGGACGTCGGCAGTTAAGAGGAGTGCGTTTTTCCCGAGCCGCTCGCCCGCACTCCGCACTCGTTCAGGATCACGACCTATGACGACGACCTCCGCCCCTTCGTCGATGAAGCGCTGCGCGGTCGCGAGCCCGATACCAGTTGTCCCGCCGGTGATCACGGCGACCTTGCCAGCCAGCTTGGGCATGGAGCGACTTCCCTTCTCGCGTGTGGTTGAACGGTCTCGTGCGATCGATCCGAGAGTAGATGTAAGTACTTACTATTTTAGCTAGTGCGATCAACGCCGTCAATTCGATCATTGGTTGCGTACTACCAAGCGTTGGCAAAAGTATGCGCTTACTATTATGGTCTGACGGTGGACAAGTCTCAGCGAGTACGAGTCGTCCGGCGTGCAGGGCAATTGCATCGGCGGGCACGAGTTGTCTTGCTCGCTCCGACCTGGGCCGGACACTCAAACGCAAGTTCTCAAGTGCCTGAACGGAAGGACGGTTGATGTCGAGCGCAGGAACATGTTCACCGGCCTTTAAAGAGGTCCGCGAGGAGTTCGAGTGCAGCTTCACTGAGCGCGAGGAAGTGGGGGCGGCCGTCATCCTCATCTTCGGGGCTCTACGGCGGCCCGTGGTCCGGCGAACCGAGGCACGTGATCAACAGCGTCTGCGACACGGCCGGCTTCAGCCCGACGGGGTACGGGCCCTGCCCCGGGGACCCCGGTTACCGGGCCCCACTCCGCCATCTGCCCGGCCCAGACCCCCGGCAGGACTGAACCGATGAGCGGCCGCCGGGCGAGGAAGGAGCGGTGCCTCAAGGTCGGGTGGTACGTCGAGACCCTGGCACCGCTGACCGCGGTCAGCGTGCAGATGCAACTCGGGCGGATGCTGGGTGCCGACGCCTTCTGGTTCGGCGACCACGTTGCCCACGCCATCCCCGACGCGCTCTGGGACCCCAAGATGACACCCATGGCGCGTTTCATCCCAAGCCTTGACGCGTGGTTCGACCCGACGGTGCTGATCGCCCGTTACGGCCGGCGGTGGCGCCGGCCGATGGGCGTGAGCGTGACCGATCCTTTCCGCCGGTCGGCGGCGGACCTCGCTCGGGCGTGGCTTAGCCTGCACCACACGTCGGGGGGAAGAGTGGTGCTCGGCATCGGCGCCGGGGAACGGATGAATCTCGACCCCCTGGGGGAGTCCTTCACCCGTCCGGTGGCCCGCCTCGAGGACACACTGAGTGCCATCCGCGCCGTCTGGTCGTCGGGTGGCGGGCAGGTGACGCACAGTGGGCCGTTTCACCGATGGGAGAACGCTGCCTTCCTGCCGCCGTATCGCGGATCCACGCCGCCGATCTGGGTGGCCGCCGAAGGGCCGAGGGCGTGCGAGGTCGCCGGCCGGTGGGGCGACGGCTGGATCAGCTACACGCCCCAGCTCAAACTCTGGCAGGCGGCCGACAACCGCGTGGCGGAAGGGGCGGAAGCCGCCGGCCGGGATCCGATCGCCATCGACCGCAGCCTGTTTGTCATGACAGTCCTCGGGAGCACGGCCGAGGAGTTACACCGGGCGTGCTCATCTCCCTTCGTGCAGATGGTCCCACTCGCCATGCCCGCCCGGGCGTGGTCTGCCGCAGGCCTGCACCATCCCCTCGGAGAAGGCCAGGGCGGCACCGGCGATCTCGACCCGGCGGTGTTCGAGGGGAGCCGATGGGCCGAATTGCGGCGCCTCATCACTCCGGAGGTGGTTCAGCAGCTGGTGCCCTGCGGGTCGGCCGAGAGCGTCGCCGAACAGCTGGCCGATTTCGTCGACAACGGCGTGTCCCACATGGTCGTTACCAACTTGGCCCTCATGGGCGGGGGGCCTTCGGGCAAAACAGCGGCGATCCCCCGATCCCTCGCGGAACAATACAAGCTCACCAGGCTCCTCAAGCGCATGTGCCCCAAGACCCGGTGAGGAAGGATCCATGACGGTGCAACCACCAGGCACAGTCGGTGGTGGACCGGATCAGCGTGGTCGGCGCCCCGCCCCTCCACGAACTCCCACCGAGCAGGCCCGGCAGTTCAGTCGCGGGCTCGTCGGGCTGGACCGGCCCGGTAATGAAAATAAGTACTTACGAGCGTTACCGGATCAGGGCGCGTCAATTGACAAAATTGGACCACGCGGACATGAGGCATGAGACATATTGCTCAACCGAGGCGCGATCGGACGAGCAGATACCTTGGCGGAGGCTGATGCCTTGCCTGGTGTATCCGAATCGCCGAATCCTTTTCCGCGCAACGGCCAGTGCGAACGCAGCCGCGCCCACTCAACGATGATGACAGCAATCATCTTGGGGATGCCGCTACAATAAAGTGATCGCCCACTCTCGCGGAATGCTCTCTCATCGGTAATACTTGCAATTCTTTCACGCCAGCCGGGCCCCGCGATGCTCGTAGAATTCACCCCGGGAGGTTCTCGCTATGACTAGGCAGGAAGCATTGGGGGAGACACCGAAGCGGTTCCGGCGGCAGCCCGGACTCGGCCGCGAGTTGATCTTGGCCGCGGCCCACGACGAGTTCTGCGAGCATGGCTACGCGCGGGCGACGACCCGCGGGATCGCCGAGCGCGCTGGGGTGGCCGAAGCCTTGCTCTTCCGTCACTTCGGGTCGAAGGCAGCCTTGTTCAACGAGGTCGTGTTCGGACCGATGCGCGCCTTCATGCTCGAGTGGGAGAAGTTCGACGCCCAGGCGGGGGACGAGTATGACGCGGAGGCGTTTGCCAAGAAATTCGTCGGCGGGCTCTACGATCTGCTGAGGGCCAACCGGGGCTTGATGGTCACCTATTTCGCAACGCAGGTGTTCGAGCCCGAAGTGCTCGACCAACCCGGGAATATCCCCGCGTTCCTCGAGGTGATCCGGTTGATGGACCGGATGGCCGAAAAGCGAGCCGCAACCAACAAGCGGCTGGGCCGCCGCACGAAGGCGTCGGCCCAGATTCGTGTGCACGAGCGCATCAACGTCGGCTCGGTGATCGCCGCCGCGCTCTTCGATGACCTGCTGTTCGCGGCGTTGCCGACCCGACCGGCCCGCAACCAGATTGTCAATGAATTGGCGCGAATCGCCGTAGCGAGTCTCCCGACGATCCAGGGCTGAACGGTCATTCGCACCTGACGCCACACCGCTTTCGAGTTCACGCCGGTATAGCTATCCACGAAATGCTCGTGATGTGCTGTGTGCAGGTTGCGACTAAGCGATGTGCTGACACACGCGTCTCGCATGAGACCATAACGAACCGCAGGCTTGCGGTGTCGCCCACAGCCAGGGGCCAGTTCGACGTCGCCGATGCTGCGCCTTGGTTTGCCACGATCCGTATAGGGCCTCAATAGGTATTGCGATCGCGTGTCGGGTTGATGCACCAACTCGGATAGATTCGAATTCGCCTGCCACAGTTGTTGTGAAGATGCTATTGCAGAAGCGTTCGCCCCGCAGATCGACGCGGGGTACCGCGTCTGGGCCCAGGAATGGATTTTCTCATCGAAGTTTCGCGAACCAGACGTCGACGCGAACGCCGAAGTGCTACTACGCGGACTTCGGCCAGACTCGCAAAACAAGGCAAATAGGCACCTCGGCCCCCGGTTATCAACTGCAGATGTACATGGTGGTGAGCAGAATGAGGAGCGCGACACAGAAGCTTTCGAACAGCACACGCAGCCATGCCGGGGCGTAGCGCACCTCCATGAAGTAGAGGCCCACCAGTCGTACCTTGAACACTGCGACGGCGATGATCGCCAGACTTGTGATGGTGTGGTCGGTGCCACCGAAGGCGTGGTCCGCGCCGAGTACCCACGACAGCACCGTCAGGGCACTGAGCACCAGCCACACCGGCGTTGCATAGGTCAGAAGCAAAGCGCCCATCGCGTCACCGCACCAGGAACAGCAAGGCGAAGATGACAATCCACAGCATGTCCACCATGTGCCAGAAGCAGGCTCCGGCCTCAAAGAATTTGCGGTGGCTGGGCGTGAGCGTCGTTGCGCGCGCCAGTTTCCACAGGACGAAGAGTGCTGCAAGACCGAAGACGAGATGTGCGAGGTGAATTCCGGTGAGCACGAAATAGTACATGTAGAAATCGTTGGTGCCGGGTGTGAGTCCGAAAGCCAGCTTTTCATGGTACTCAACGCTTTTGATGGCGATGAAGACCGCTCCACAGACCATCGCACCCAGCAGAAGGGGTCGCGCAAGGCGACGGGATTCGGCGCGGTGCACTGCCCCAGTGGCCATAGCGACCAAGAGCGAACTAGCGAGCAAGACGAGGGCGTTTGTCGCTCCCAGCGACCGGTTGAGCGTGGCCTGAGATGCGGCGAAGAGCTCGGGGTGTTGGCCGCGCTGGTGTAGATACAGCGCGAAAAGTATGGCGAACGCGCTCAGGTCACCGAATAGAAGGATCCAGACGCCCGGTTCGCCGGGCACATGGGGTGGCGGCCGGCCGCGACGCCGTGGCCCTGCGGATGCAGCGATGTTATGCCGTGAGGAGATGACGACCGCGCTTCGACCGTCAACCGTGCCAATACCAGGATTGGACGTGCTCATGGCGGCGCGCTACCCGACTGCCGCGATACGCTCGGCTTCGTCGCGTTCCTGGCCAGCGATGGCCCGGAAGAGCAGGATCGCTTGAACTAGGGCCCAGGCGCCGAACACGATAAAGATCAC
>NZ_DASXHW010000145.1:0-3945 GCF_036488105.1 Mycobacterium sp.
CGGGGTGGGGTCTTCGGTGATGTCCAGCGTCTCGCCGTTGGCGATCTTGAACTGCTGCAACACCAGGTCGATGCCCGCGGTCTCCTCGGTGACCGGATGCTCGACCTGAAGGCGGGTGTTGACCTCCAGGAACGAGATCAGCCCGTCCTGGCCCACTAGGTATTCGACGGTGCCGGCGCCGTAGTAGTGCGCTTCCTTGCAGATCCGCTTGGCGGACTCGTGGATTTCCTTGCGCTGCGCGTCGGTCAAAAACGGCGCGGGCGCCTCTTCGACCAGCTTCTGGAAGCGGCGCTGCAGCGAGCAGTCACGGGTGCCGGCCACCACGACGTTGCCGTGCTGGTCGGCGATCACCTGCGCCTCGACGTGGCGCGGCTTGTCCAGGTAGCGCTCGACGAAGCACTCGCCGCGGCCGAACGCCGCGACCGCCTCACGGGTCGCCGACTCGAACAGCTCGGGGATCTCCTCGATGCTGCGGGCCACCTTCATGCCGCGTCCGCCGCCGCCGAAGGCGGCCTTGATCGCGATCGGCACGCCGTACTCCTTGGCGAACGCGACCACTTCGTCGGCGTCCTTCACCGGCTCGGGGGTACCGGGCACCAGCGGAGCCTGCGCGCGGGCCGCGATGTGCCGCGCGGTGACCTTGTCGCCGAGGTCGCGGATGGACTGCGGGCTGGGCCCGATCCAGATCAGGCCGGCGTCGATCACCGCCTGGGCGAAGTCGGCGTTCTCGGAAAGGAAGCCGTAGCCGGGGTGAATCGCGTTGGCGCCGGACTTCTCGGCGGCCTCCAGCAGCTTGCCGAAGTCCAGGTAGGACTCCGCCGACGTCTGCCCACCCAGTGCGAAGGCCTCGTCGGCGAGCTTCACGTGCGGAGCGTCGGCGTCCGGCTCGGCGTACACCGCCACGCTGGGCAGCCCGGCGTCCTTGGCCGCGCGGATCACCCGCACCGCGATCTCACCGCGATTGGCGACGAGAACCTTGGCGATCGTCGAGCTGGCGTGACTAGGCACTGCGCCTCCTGTGTGGCTGAACACTTCTCACGTGTCTAAGAGAAATTCTTACAAGTCGTGTCGGGGGAAGTTTAAGCGGCGCGCCGCGGGCGACAAGACCCGGTGTCTACTTCAGCCGGAATCGCGCAGTCGGCGCTTGATCCGGGCCAGCATCGCCGACATTCCACGCAGCCGCAGCGGGCTGATCAAGGCCGCCAGACCGAGGTCGGTGTAGAAGTCCTCCGGTACCGCCAGGATGTCGGCGGTGGGCTGTTCGTCGAGACCTGCCGCCAGGATCGACGCGAAGCCGCGAGTCGTGGGCGCCTCGGGGGGCGCGCTGAAATACAGCCGCACCCGGTCCGGGTCATGCGCGTCGAGGTGCATAAACAGCGGCGATTGGCATTCGGGTACTTCCTCCATCGCCGCCTCTTCGAGGCCGGCGGGCAACTCTGGAAGGTCGTCGGCGAACTCCAGCAGCAGCTTCAGCTTGTCCTGGCCTTGGAGTTCGGCGAAGTCGGAGACGATCTCGGCCAGCGGCGCGGGCATGCTCATCAGGCCGGCACCGCCCCGGGGCTTTCACCCGCGACGATCGGCACTCGCACGGCGTTACCCCATTCGGTCCACGAGCCGTCGTAGTTGCGCACGCCGGGGATGCCGAGCAGGTGTGTCAGCACGAACCAGGTGTGGCTGGACCGCTCGCCGATGCGGCAGTAGACGATGGTTTTGTCGTCCGGTTCGATGAAGCCGTAGAGCTTCTCCAACTCGTCTCGGCTGCGGAACCGCCCGCTGTCGTCGGCGGCCTTCCCCCACGGGATGGAGCGCGCCGACGGGATGTGGCCGGCGCGCAACGCGCCTTCCTCGGGATAGTCCGGCATGTGGGTGCGCTTGCCGGTGTACTCGTCGGGCGAGCGCACGTCGATCAGCGGCTCGGAACCCAGCACGGCCAGCACGTCGTCTTTGAACGCGCGGATCGGCCCGTCGTTGCGCTCCACGACGGGATAGCCCGAGGATGCCCGGCTCGGAACATCCAGCGTGGTGTCGCGCCCGTCGTGCATCCACAAGTCGCGTCCGCCGTTGAGCAGCCGCACATCCGGGTGGCCGAAGAGCGTGAAGACCCACAGCGCGTACGCCGCCCACCAGTTGCTCTTGTCGCCGTAGATGACCACGGTGTCGTCGCGCGAAATCCCTTTGCGGTCCATCAATTCCGCGAACTGCCTACCGTCGATGTAGTCGCGCACCCGTGGGTCGTTGAGGTCGGTGTGCCAGTCGACTTTGACCGCCCCGGGGATGTGGCCGACGTCGTAGAGCAGCACGTCTTCATCGGATTCGACGATGGCAAGGCCCGGTCGGCCCAGGTTGCCGGCCAACCAGTCGGAGGTGACCAGCCGTTCGGGGTGCGCGTAGGCGCTCAGCGTCGGGCTGGGATCTGCTGGTAGAGGCACACTGCGAGCCTACCTGCCGATTAGCGTGTGCTGTGGTGGCGTTGACGCGAGCGACAGTTACCCTTCAGGCCGGGTTGGCCATCCACAGCTCGGCGACCGACACACCGACACGTTCCAGCAGCGTCCTGGTCTGCGGCAGGCTCAGGCCGATGACGTTGGACGGGTCGCCCTCGATGCCGTCGATGAACCAGCCGCCCAGGCCGTCCAGCGTGAATGCTCCAGCGACCGCCAACGGCTCGCCGCTGCCGAGATAGGCATCCAGGTCCGCTGCCGTCGGTGAACCGAAATGCACTGTGGTGACGAATGATTCGGCTGCCCGCTGGCTGACCTGGCCGTCGCGTAGCCGGACCACGCAATGTCCGGTGTGCAGCTGACCGGAACCACCGGCCATCGATTGCCACCTGCGTCGCGCCGCATCGGTCGATGCGGGCTTGCCAGCCAGTCGGCCGTCGATATAGAGCATCGAATCACAGCCAATCACAACACAATCCGCGGCAACCGCGGCGTCCACGACGCTCGCGACGTGATCGGCCTTGGCTTCGGCGAGGCTGCGAACCACGTCGCCCGGAGCGGCGTCGGGTCCCAGGCCGGCGATGATCGCGTCCTCGTCCACGCCCGACACCACAACCAACGGCTCGACACCGGCCTGGCGCAGCACCCGGAGCCGGCCCGCCGAAGCGGAGCCGAGCACGAACCTCATCGCCGCATGTGGGTCCGTTGCGCCAGGGTGAGCTTCTGCCAGCTGAAGATCGAGTAACGCAGTTTGTCGACGGGCAGGCCCCACCGGCTGACCTCCGGCTGACCGATTTCACCGGCGCCGCCGCCAGCGCTGCCCAGCACCGCGATCAGCGCGGCCACCTCGTCGTCGGTCGGGTTGCCCTTGAGCACCCGGATATGCGGCGCGGGTGGCTGTGCGCCGTCCGGTGTTTCGATGTCGTCGCTCACAGCGGAATGTTCCCGTGCTTCTTCGGCGGCAGGCTCTCCCGCTTGTTGCGCAGCGTCCGCAGCGCCTTCACCAGCTGCGCCCGGGTCTGCGAAGGCGCGATCACCGCGTCGACGTAGCCGCGCTCGGCGGCCACATACGGATTCAGCAGCGTGTCCTCGTAGTCCATGATCAGCTGCTGCCGCAGTTCCTCGGCCTGCTCCGGGGTCTCCGCCTCCGCGATCGTCCGGCGGTGCAGGATGTTCACCGCGCCCTGCGCGCCCATCACCGCGATCTGTGCGGTCGGCCAGGCCAGGTTGAGGTCCGCGCCCAGGTGCTTGGAGCCCATCACGTCGTACGCGCCCCCGAACGCCTTGCGGGTGATGATCGTGATCAGCGGCACCGTGGCCTCGGCGTACGCGTAGATCAGCTTGGCGCCGCGCCGGATGATGCCGTCCCACTCCTGGCTGGTACCCGGCAGGAAGCCGGGCACGTCCACGAAGGTGATCACCGGCACGTTGAAGCTGTCGCAGGTGCGGACGAACCGCGCCGCCTTCTCGGACGCGTTGATGTCCAGGCACCCCGCGAACTGCA
>NZ_DASXHW010000269.1:0-5441 GCF_036488105.1 Mycobacterium sp.
TGCACGATGCCCAGGTAGATGTTGCCCACCAGCGACGCCGAGGCCGCGCTGGTGACGAAGTGCTCCACCACGATGCCGTCCTCGAGCACGGCGATCTGGGTGTAGCGGCTGCCGGGATGCGGTGGTTCGGTGCGGACCTTGTCACGCACCACCATCACCCGCTCGACTGCCTCGCGGCGGGCCAGGAACTCGGCCTCGCTCAGGACCGGTGGGCGGCGGCGTCCGGCGTCGCGACCATCACGACGACGCTGCCGTTTGGCTTCCAGCCGCGTCGAGCCGTCGATGCCCTGAATCTCGTTGTTGCTCGAGTCGGGCTTGTCCTTGGCGCGGGGCGCCCGCTCGTGCACCACGGTGTTCGGCGGGTCGTCCGGTGACGGGCTCTCGTCGGAGTCGTCGCCGGAGCCGGACTTGCGGCGACGACGGCGTCGGCGACGCTTGGTGGCGCCGTCGCCGGAGCCGTTGTCGTCGGCATCGGAGTCGTCCGCGTCGTCGTCGGAGTCGTCGTCGTCCGCGTTGTCACCCGAGGCGGCGTCCGGTTTGGCGCCGTTCTCGCCGCCGTCGGCTCCGTTCTGCTCGCCGCGGCCACGGCCCCGCCCGCGACGCCCACGGCGCCGCCGCCGGTTGGCCGGGCGATCTGCCTGCTCGTCGCCGTCGCTGTCGCTGTCGCTGTCGCCGTCGCTGTCGCCGTCGAAGTCGTCGTCGTCGTCGGAATCCGCGGGGTCCTCGGCCGCAGCCGAGCCGGGGCGTCGCTCAACCGGTTGCGGCGCGACGAACAGCGGCATGTACTCGGGCCGCTCGATCGTCGCGGTTTCCAGCATCGTCCGCGACTCGGGTTCATCCGCGTCGCCGGCGACGCTCACCTCGGTCTCGACGGCCGCCGTAGTGACCGTCGCGGGCGCGCTGGCCAGCAGGTCGCGAACGCGGACCGCGTCGACGCGTTCCACGGTGGAGTGCGCGCTGCGGATCCGGCCGTCGAGCTCAGTCAGCGCGTCGAGTACCTGGCGGCTGGTCGTCCCCAGCGCCCGGGCCAGGGAGTGAACCCTGAGCCGATCTGGCAGCTCCTCGGGCTGCGACGAGTCTTCTGGAACCTCTGGGGATGGGCCACCGTCTATCACGTATTCTCCTCAAGCCCCCGGGCGCGTCCTTTCGACGCGGCCACGCGAGGGCTTCGCTATGGGCCCGGGTCACTTCCTCCCGGGCTTGTGATGGTCTTGCTCCAAGCGGTTCAGCTCGAACGCACTCAGTGCCGGTCTGAATGATGGCTGGACGGTCGGCGCCGCATCGCGGATGGCGGTGGTCGCCCTTGTCGAAGTCTTCATTCGGGCGTCGGAAGCCGGTCCGGCGACGTTCACCCGACTACGAGTATCCCATATCGCTGTGCCGGGTCGGACCAAGTGCGCCGACCCGTTACCAAGCTTTGCTGAACCAGAGTCCAATCTCGCGCTCTGCCGACTCCGGCGAATCGGAGCCGTGGACCAGGTTGAACTGCGTTTCGAGGCCGAAATCGCCGCGGATGGTGCCGGGCGTGGCCTTGTCCACCGGGTCGGTCCCACCAGCGAGTTGCCGGACTGCCGCGATCGCCCGCGGGCCCTCGACAATCGCCGCGACCAGAGGCGATGACGTGATGAACTCCACCAGGGAATCGAAGAACGGCTTGCCATCGTGCTCGGCGTAGTGATGACGGGCCAGCTTGTCGCTGACGATCCGCATTTCCAGCGCAGCGAAGGTCAGGCCTTTGCGCTCGATGCGGCCGAGGATCTCGCCTACCAGGCGCCGCTCGACCCCATCGGGCTTGATCAACAGAAGCGTCCGCTCAGTCACGGCGCACAGCGTACCGAACCGATCCGGCGGGCCCAGCGCGGTGGATCAGTCCGGTGGCCCGTCTTGACCTGGGAGCAACCCGAGTCGCTCCCGGCGCAGCACCTCGGAGCGGACGTACAGGATCAGCGCCCACACCGCGGCGAACAGCAGTCCGATGAAACCCACGCCCGGGTACACGGCAAAGCCCGCGATCGGTATCATCTGCACAGCCAGGTCGGCCCAGATGGCCCACGACCGGCCCTGCAAGCCGGCGAGAAGGATCAGCACCGCCGCCAATCCCAGCAGGTACGTCAAAGTGCCCGCACTCAGCCCGCCCCCGACCGCGCCGACCACCGGCAGCGCCAGCAGCACCACGATCGCCTCCAGGATCAGCGTGCCGGCCGTGACACCGCGAAAGCTTTTCCACGGGTCGGGTTTCGAGCCTCCGGGTGGCTGGGCGGGCGTCGTCACGAGGGATCACGACCGAACAACGAGCGCGCGACGCCGGCGGTGACCACCGAACCGGTGATGACGATGCCCGTTCCGGAAAAGGCCACGTGCTCGGCATCGGCATCGTCGACCAGCGCGGTGGCGGTATCGATGGCGTCGCGCAAGCTCTCGGCGGTGATCACGCGATCAGGTCCGAAGTACTGCTGGGCGACCAACGCCAGCGACTCCACGTCCAACGCTCGCGGTGATCCGTTGTGGGTGACCACGATTCGATCGAATACCGGCTCGAGTGCGGCCAGGATGCCGCCGACGTCCTTATCGCCCATCACGCTGACCACGCCGACCAGGAATCGGAAATCGAATTCTTCAGCCAGCGTCAAGGCCAGGGCCGCGGCGCCCGCCGGATTGTGCGCGGCGTCGATGAATACCGTTGGCGTACTACGCATCCGCTCCAACCGGCCCGGACTGGTCGCGGCGGCGAATCCGGCTCGCACGGCATCGATGTCGAGTTGACGCTGCGCACCGGCACCGAAGAACGCCTCGACGGCGGCCAGCGCGATGGCGGCGTTATGCGCCTGATGTTCGCCGTGCAGCGGGAGAAAGATTTCCGAGTACACCCCGCCGAGGCCCTGCAGTTCCAGCAGCTGTCCGCCGATCGCGACCTGGCGGCTCAATACCGCGAACTCCGAATCTTCGCGCGCGACTGCGGCATCAGCGTGGACGGTCTGCGCCAGGACGACCTCCATCGCCTCGGGCACCTGACGGCCGATCACCGCCACCGTGTCCGGCGCTCCGTCTTCGGCTTTGTGAATGATCCCGGCTTTCTCACCGGCGATGCCGGCGATGTCGTCGCCGAGGTATTCGACGTGGTCGACGCTGATCGGCGTGATGACCGCGACCGGCGCGTCGATCACATTGGTGGCATCCCAACGTCCGCCCAGACCGACCTCGATGACCCCCACGTCGATCGGGGCATCGGCGAACGCCGCGAATGCCATCGCGGTGAGGACCTCGAATTTGCTCATCGCCGGGCCCCCGCTGTCTTGCGACTGCTGGTCAATCATCTGCACGAACGGCTCGAGCTCGGCGTAGGTCGCCACGTATGTCGCTGGGCTGATCGGCTTTCCGTCGATCGCGATACGCTCGACCGCCGACTGCAGGTGCGGGCTGGTGGTGCGTCCGGTGCGGCGCTGCAGAGCGGTCAGCAGCGCATCGACCATCCGTGCCACTGACGTTTTTCCGTTGGTTCCGGCGATGTGGATCGACGGGTAGCTGCGTTGCGGCGAGCCGAGCAGATCCATCAGCGCCGCGATGCGGGCCAGGCTGGGCTCGATCTTGGTTTCCGGCCAACGCTGGTCGAGTAAATGCTCGACCTGTAGTAGTGCCGCGATCTCATCCGGGGTAGGAACCACCTCGGTTAGTTCTGCGTCGTCGGGATCCAATGTCACTGCAGCCCGGCCAGCGTGGCCGTGATCCGGTCGACTTCCTCGGCCGCCACGCGTTGACGCTCGCGTTGCTTGTCGACGACAGCTTCCGGGGCCTTGGCCATGAAGTCCGCATTACCCAGTTTTGCCGTGGTCGAGGCGAGTTCCTTGTGCGCGGCGGCCAGGTCCTTCTCCAGGCGGCGACGCTCGGCGGCCACGTCGATGGTGCCCGAGGTGTCGAGTTCGACGACGACCGTGCCGCCCTTGAGCCCGACCTCCAGCGACGCCGACGGGCTGAAACCGGGGCCCGGCTCGATCAGCCATGCCAACGAGGAAACCGCGCCGATCTGAGAGCTCAGGTCGGCGGTGTCGATGCCCGACAGCCGCGCCGACACCTTCTGCCGATCGGCCAGACCCTGATCGCTACGGAACCGCCGAATCTCGGTCACCAGTTTTTGCATATCGGTGATTCGTTGCGCGGCAATGCTGTTGAGCGCGACGCCGGAGGTTTGCGGCCATTCGGCAATCACGACGGACTCCCCGCCGGTCAGGGTCTTCCACAGCGTCTCGGTGACGAACGGGATCACCGGGTGCAGCAACCGCAGCAGTGTGTCCAGCGCGGCGGCCAGCACGGCAGTGGTGTGCGAGAGCCCGTCGGCAACCTGCGTCTTGGCCAGCTCGAGGTACCAGTCGCAGAATTCGTCCCAGGTGAAGTGATAGAGCGATTCACACGCCCGGCTGAACAAGTAGTCGTCGAACGCCGAATCCACCTCGGCGCGAACCTCTTCGAGCCGGCCCAAGATCCACCGGTCGGCATCGGTGAGCTCGTCGAGACCCGGCAGCGGCGCCGGCGCGGCACCGTTCATCAACGCGAAGCGGGTAGCGTTGAACAGCTTGGTGACGAAGTTGCGCGACGCCCGGACATCGTCCTCGCCGACGCTCAGATCGCCGCCGGGGCTAGCGCCTCGAGCAAGCGTGAATCGCAAAGCGTCCGCGCCGTAGACCTCCAGCCAGTCCAGCGGATCGATGACATTGCCCTTGGACTTGCTCATCTTTCGGCCGGACTCGTCACGGATCAACCCGTGCAGAAAGACGTCGGTGAACGGCACCTGCGGGCCTCGCGCACCCTCCAGGGTGATGGCGTCGTCACCGCCGACGAAGGTCCCGAACATCATCATCCGGGCCACCCAGAAGAAAAGAATGTCATAGCCGGTCACCAGAACGCTTGTCGGATAGAACTTTTCCAACTCCGGCGTCTTGTCGGGCCAGCCCAGGGTGGAGAACGGCCACAGTGCAGAGGAGAACCAGGTGTCCAGGACGTCGGGATCCTGCTCCCACCCGTCGGGCGGCGTCTCGTCCGGACCCACGCAGATCTGCTGACCGTCCGGCCCGTACCAGATCGGGATTCGGTGGCCCCACCACAGCTGACGTGAGATGCACCAGTCGTGCATGTCGTCGACCCAGGCGAAGTAGCGGGCGTTCATTTCCTTGGGCTCGATCTGCACCCGGCCGTCGCGGACCGCGTCGCCCGCGGCCTTCGCGAGCGGGGCGACGTTCACGAACCACTGCAGTGACAGCCGCGGCTCGACCGTGGTGGAACAGCGGGAACAGTGCCCGACCGCGTGCACATAGGGACGGGTCTCCCTGACGATCCGGCCGTCCTCGCGCAGCGCGGCGATGACCGCCGGGCGGGCCTCGAACCGGTCGAGTCCCTCGAACGGCCCGTGCGCGGTGATCACGCCGTGCTCGTCCATGACGGCTAGCACG
>NZ_DASXHW010000280.1:0-2094 GCF_036488105.1 Mycobacterium sp.
GAGGACTTCAATTCTGTCCTCCTCATCTAGGGCGCTGATCATTGCTCTAATGCGTGCAATGTTATCGCTAGTGGAGGATCCTTCTCCTCGGTCTTCTTCTATAGGTTCCTCTTCGGTCTCCGCCGAGCGAATGCTCGACGAAGGTTTCCCTTTGCCTTTCCATCCTCCTTTCTGGAAGCGTCCTCCATTCCCCTTTTTCTTGGTAGGACACATCCGGGACATATGACCCTTTTGTCCACAGTTGAAGCACTTCCCCTGTTTCTTGTATTCGTCCAGCTGAGCTGGAGAGAGCTTCGTGAACCGAATGGTGGCCTCTTCTTCGAAATTCATGGCGTCGACATCCATGGCGTTAGGGTCTCTCTGTTGACGGCCATAATTGTCGTTTCCTGCCGTTCCATATCTGGGTCGTTTCCCATTATCGGCGTCGATCCTGTCGTGGGCTAGTCCGAACTCTGTAGCATATCTTCGAGCCTCGGCGTAAGTTGTAGGACTTTTAAGGAAGATATGAGTCTTGATGTTATCCGGGAAACAATTGACGAAGAAATGGATTTTCATTGGTTCGTTGTCTTGGAGGTTGCAGTAGGGAATGAGCTCATCGAATCTGGAGATGAGGTGGGTCATGTTCATTTTTCCTCCTAGGTGGAGTCTCTGAATCTTTATCATAGCCGTTGCTATGCTGCTGACTTCTCCCCATTGTTCGATGAATCGCAGTCGGAACTGGGCCCATGTTCCTTGGGTGGGTGGATCGGTATCAAACTTTGCGAACTCGCTGTCTCTCCAAGTTGCTGCTGCTCCTTTGCAAGCCATGAGGGCAAAGGTGATCTTCTTGTCATCGTCATTTGCTGTGAACTGGGTGGGGTAGAAGTTGAAGAAAGCCCTGCAGGATGCAAGGAATCCATTGCATTTGCTTCTAGTTCCGGTGAAGTCTTCGGGTGGAGGGAGCTTTGCTCCTCCTCCTCCTTGATAGTTGTTCTGGGGCGGTGGTGCGGCCATAGCTATGTCTGGGGTTTCTGTGGTGGTTGGGGGTTCTATTTGGAGTAGTTCCAAGTTCAGTGGTGTAGGTGGTACAACCGTTTCTAGGTGGGTTTCTTCTTCTGATTGATTCCCTTCTTCTGGCTGTTCTAATTCAGCGCTTTCTCCTTGATCTTCTTGATCTGCACTAATGTATTCGAGGGCGTTATCTGTCCCTGAAGTTCCTTCTTCGTCTGATGATTCAACGTTTGCGCTGATTCGAAATCCTTGTGGGGTTACCGGTCCAACTACAGCTGTAGATTGGGTTCTGAGGTATTCTGGTAGTGCTTCTTCTGGGTTTCCTGGGACGTAGCTGGGTCCTTGGAAACTTTCGTCTGGTAAGGGGTTATTTCCTTCTTCTGTTCTCCAACGGTGAGTGTCGTGGTCAAAGTAGATTCCTTCTTGATCAAAGTATAATTGACCGTCGTAGATGACAGAGCCGGAGGGGAATCTTCCAGCTGTCTGAGGGGCAAAGAACTCGGAGCGGGGTACTTGGTGGTTACTGGTTAGATAGTACCAGAGGCGGTTGGAGGGGTCCTGATAGATACGTTGACCGTGTAAGGTATAGACGTGTCTTCCAGATCTGTTATCGAAGACCTGACTAGCGTTTGTGGGCGCTAGATTTGGATCAATGGTGGCTAAGGTGATGGTACACCAGCCGGTTTAGATCAGCTTGACCTTTTGTTACAGCCGACGTATATACAACGTATAACAAGGCTCAACAAAGATAATCAAGTTCGAGGACGCGAGCAGCGACGAGAGGTCTTATGACAATGGCAATGGCACACCAGTCTGAAGAGCCAATAATACAAGTGTATATTGCTCAGCTGAGGTCAAGCTGAGGGAAAGGAAGGAAGTACAAGGGGTCCTTATATACTCTAAGGGATAAGGGTCTACCCTAATGGATTAATAGCTGAGAGGAGATAGGGATATAAGGAAATAGATAGGATCGAGTCGAATGGAGGTAACAAGGAGAGGCAGTGCCCCAAGGCTGTAAGGCCCAAAAGAGAAAGTGGTCCGTAGACAAAGACAAAGAGAGACAAACAAGTGTAAATAGGGAGCGTACCCGCGGCAACTGTAACA
>NZ_DASXHW010000411.1:0-10778 GCF_036488105.1 Mycobacterium sp.
CGTCGACGACGAGCCGGGCACCCGGTCGTCGTCGCCGAACGCGTTGATTCGGGTGATCGAGGACGCGATGCGCTTCTACCTGGAGTCCTATCACCGCCTCGGACACGGTTATCAGGCACATCTGCACGACCCGCTGGCCGCAGCGGTCGCACTGGACCCGCAGCTGCTCGCCACCCGGCCGGCGACGGTGGATGTCGAGCTGACCGGAACGCTGACCCGCGGTATGACGGTCACCGACTGGTCAGGACGCTGGGGCCGAAAGGCCAACGCGCTGATCGGTGTTGGCGTTGACCCGACGGTGTTCTTCGACCGGTTCGTCGATCGGGTGGGGCCATTCGCCGCATCGCTGGTCTGACTGGCCTTTACTCGTATATTCCCTCCAGATACCACCTCCGTTGCCGGTAGCACAGCAGCAGCGCGGTACCGGGATCGGACGCCCGCTCACCTTCCAGGAGCGCCTGGATACGCGCGGTGCGGCCGGCCGCGCGATCCGGATCCCACCACCGTTCGTCGACCGGCCACGGTCCGGCCCACCAGCGCAACCGGTCGTCACGGTCGCGGGCAGTCAGCCGCGCCGGGTCGGCGGAAAGCAGTCCACGGCTGGTAACTCGCACCGAATTACCTTGAATGTCAAGTAATTCCACCGGGTCATCGAGTAACACCGTTGGAGATGGCTCCGGCAGTTGACCGGGCCATGGCAGACCCGCGTCGGCGCGCGGCACCAGCTCGTCGCCCAGCGGCGTCAACGTGATGCGCTCGGCCGGCCCGCGACCGCCGGACAGCACCGGCACTTGCACCGCCTCCGGACCGAGCAGGCCCTGCACCCGTACCAGCGCTCGACGGGCCCGCATCCTGTCCTCTTCGCCGAGACCGCCCCATAGCGGCAACTGCAGCGCCCCCGCCGACACCACCTCCACCGCGTGCAGCCGTAACAGCACTATCGGCGCGGTAGGTCGATCCACGACGATCCGGGTGTTCAACCAGCCGTCCAGCTGCCAGCGCACCCGGTCGGCCGTGGCATCCTCGGTCAACGGCTCGGCACAGCGCCAAACCCGAGTCAGCTCTTCACCATTGGCGGTGACGGCGTGGACAGCCAGCCGAGTGCAGCCCACCCCGACTGCCATCAACGTCTGATGCAACGCGCTGGCCAATGAGCGCCCGGCGAATGCCGCGGCGTCGACCCGGTCGATCGGTGGATCGCAGTGCAGCACCGCATCGAGTTCGGCCGGCGGCTCTTGCCCGGACGGCCCGCGTTCCGGCTCACCGCGGGCGAACCGGTGCGCGCTCACCGCGTCGGCCCCGAACCGGGAAGCCACGTCAGTGCGTGACAGCGCGGCGAACTGCCCAATGGTGCGGATTCCCATCCGCCACAGCAGATCCGCCAGATCCGCCCGCCCCGGACCGGACAGGCTTGGCTCGGTGGCGAGTTGCTGGATCGACAGCGCCGACAGAAATCGCGCGTCTTCTCCCGCCGCTACAACGCGGCCCGCACGGGCGGCGAATACCGCGGTGGACAGCTGATCGGCTACACCGACCTGACACTCGGCGCCGGCGGCGGCCACTGCATCGGTCAGTCGTTCGGCCACCAGCTGTTCGGACCCGAAGAAGCGTGCCGCCCCGCGGGCCGGCAACACCACCAGGCCGGGACGCAACACCTCGGCGCGGGGCACCAGGTCGTCCACCGACGCGACGACCCCTTCGAAGAAGCGGGCGTCGCGGTCGGCGTCGGCGGCCACGACGTGCAGTTGCGGACAGCGGGCCGACGCCTCGCGGCGCCGCAGCCCTCGCCGCACACCCACTGAACGGGCCGCCGACGAACAGGCGATCACCCGGTTGGCCAGCGTGACAGCGACCGGGGCCGTCGCCGGCAGTCCCGCGGCGGCCGCGGCGGCAACCGCGGGCCAGTCCATGCACCAAATCGCCAATACCCGGGAAGCCACGCTTACCGTTCCTGATTGCTGAGCAGGAGTGAGTCCTGTGCGGCCCGAACGGTGTTGGCCGCTGCGGTGGGTGTTGTCCGGTGGACCGGCACGCCTCGTCGTCGTTGTGGGCGTGGCGGTGAGCCGGAACCACGGCACCGTCGTGGTGTGGTGCTGGGCTGGTGGTCGGGTCTGGCCGGTGAAGTGCCCACACTCGTCCGCTGTCGAGTGCGAGGTCCCGCCGGCCGCCGCCTGATCGCCAAGCCCAGGCCACGTCGCCCGATCGCGGCAGCCGCCCCGTGGTGGACGGTCACGGTGGCCGGATCGGAAGTCTGTTGTTGTAAGGGTTTGCGCCAGTGCTGGGCACCCCAGCGGCTGGTGTAGGCCGCATCCACCCCGATGATCGCGATCCCACAGCGCGAGGCCATGCGGTCAGCCGGGTGCGGAACTTTCCGGTAGGAATGCCAGCGACGTTGCGGCGGAACCGTTTCCCGCGCCCTCCGCGGCCCAGGGTCTCCCGCCCGGTAGCGCGCGCGTCAGCGAAATCGAGATTCTCCACCACGATCGCCGAGCAGTTCTGCTGGTGGGCCAGCTCGAGCAGCGTGCTGATGGCCGCACGGACCCGCCCATCGCGCCGCGATGCTTTTAGCCCCGCGGTATCGACGGCAATGCTGACGGGCTCACCGAGCGGATTGCCCGACGAGTCGAGCAGACAGCATGCGAGATGATCCGCATTGAGGTCCACACCCAGCACCGGCCCCGCCCGCACGTCGTCGAGCTCGGGGGGTGGCGCGGGACTGGTAGCCCACGATGCATCCAAATACCAACGCCCACGGCCGGGGTCGTAGCTGATGTCGTAGCGCACCGCTTGTCGCGCAGCCACCCGCCCCCACCATTCGGCGCCGCGGTGGCTGAACTGCACAGGCGCGGCGATCACCAGATGGGTGCCGAATTCGTCGACGAGGGCGCCGGGCACCTTGATGCGCAGCCGGCCCGCCTCATCGACGCGGATGGTCTCATTGCCCCCGGCCTTGCCCGACTCCCCGTCGGCGGTCAAAAACATCCGCGCCGCATCCCACTTGGTGCGCCACTGCTGGTCGGTCATGCCGGCGTCGTCGAGGTGGTTGCGGTTGTGCCACAACCGTTTCCCACCCACTGCGATCGACGGTTGACCCGCGGTCAACGCCTCCTCGGCGGTGGCCAACCGGGTACGCAACACCGCCAGACGGCGGGTCTTGGCGAACCGCTCCGCGGCGTTGCGATACCCACGCCACCGGCGACGCCGCGATCGGCCGCCGGTGTTGCTGTCTTCGACCGGCACGAGCTCGCCGGGAGACAACACGCACCGCTGCTCAAGCACCTCCTCCGCGGCGCGCAGATTCGCTACCTGGGCGACCAGGCCCCGCATCCCCAGCTGGTACTGATCCTCCACGGCCCGGGTGATCGCACCGGCCCACCGCGACGACGACACCGCCGTGAGGCCCTGCTTACGCTTCGCACGCCACACAGCGTGGGCCTTATGGTCCAAGCGACCCAGCCCGACCCGCCCCGCTAGCTCACGCCGATACACCGAACCCAACAGCTCACCGACCGCGGCCAGCGCCTCGGCTTCAGCGACTGTGGGATGAATCCGGGTCCGAATCCGCACACCTGCTGGCGCGCCGGCCACCACAGGATCACCAATCACGCGCAACCGTTCACCCACGTCGCCATCCTGACCGCCGGCTCCGACAAATATCGCCGGACCGAAACCAGCGACACGCCGTCTGCGGATGCACACCCTGCAACCAGCCCACTCCGTCAGATTCACCCCACCAGACCCCCTCCAGCACATACTTTCGCTCACTACCACTCAGTAATTCGCGAGCAGTTGCTACCCCGTCCGAGCCCGCCTGATCGCCCGCCCGGCGCCACACACCTCGAGCCGCACCTTGCTGATCCGTCCGAAACCCGGTTTATCCGAAGTAGTTTCGTAACCGCAGACTCGAGCTTCCAGTCGTATCGAGGCACCCTGCCAGTCGCCGTCGGTGACCAGCAGCGTGCAGCCTTTCTGGCGAGCACGGGCCACCACGGCCCGGGCCCGGGTCAGCGGCACCGAGCGCCCGCCCAGCGCCAGCACGATCAGATCCATCCCGTCCATCAGCACCGCCGCCACCTCCACCGGGTCGGTCCCGGGATCGGGGATCACCGCAAGCCGGCTCAGATCGGCTCCCATTTCCACCGCCGCCAGCAGGCCGACATCCGGCTGGCCGACAATGGCTGCGTTCCCACCGGCGGCCGTCACCGCGGCCACCATGCTCAGCGGCAGCGACCGGGCACCCAACAGCACCGCCACCGTTCCCCGTGGCAACGCGTCGGGCAACACCGTGGCCAGCAACTGCGGAACCGAAAGCCTGGCCTCCGAATCCGGAAGCAGGTCATGCTCGTCGACATGACTGCGCCGAGGTGTACCAACCTTCCCGGATACCGACGCCATCTGCCGGCGCAGTTGTTTCAGCTGTTCAGCACGGTCGTGATGAGGCTGATCGGTGGCGAGAATCGCCGTCATCACACCTCCTGGCGGCACGAGTGTTACCAATGATGTTCGAATGTATGTTCGATAAAATCAGTCAACACCCACCCGCCGACACCGTCAAGAAACGTGAGAGGCGGTTTCATACCACCGGTACTCGTGTGGCTTCTGGTGCCTGGAGGCGACGACGTCACCACCCGCGTGTCGCGGATCCTGCGCCGAGTCGACCGAATCGCAGACCTGATACTGGCTGCGTGTCCTTCATCGAACGCATCGCATCCCGCGAGGTCTATCGGAACCCGTGGTTGGTACTGCGAGAAGACGACATTCGTCGGCCCGACGGCAGCCACGGCATCTACTCCGTGGTGGACAAGCCGCCCTATGCACTGGTGATCCCCTACGACGGGCAGCGCTTCCGGTTGGTCGAGCAGTTCCGGTATCCCCTCGGCGCGCGGCGATGGGAATTCCCGCAAGGCACCGCTCCGGGTCTGGCCGACCTCGAACCCACCGAGCTGGCCGCGCAGGAGCTGCGCGAGGAGACCGGATTGCGCGCGACGTCGTTCGAGGCCCTCGGCCTGCTCGATGTGGCTGCCGGAATGAGCAGCCAGCGCGGGTGGGTGTTTCTGGCCACCGGAATCACCGCGGGAGATGCGGACCGCGAACACGAGGAACAAGACATGCGCAGCGAGTGGTTCGCCCGCGAAGACGTCGAGGAGATGATCCGCTCGGGGGTGCTGCCCGACGCGCAGTCGGTCGCCGCCTACGGCCTGTTCCTGCTGTCCGGCCGATAGACACCTCCTGGCTAGCTGGCAGAAAGCCCGGCGGCGGCCCGGATGTGGCGGCGCACCGCGGCGCGGTCCGGATCGGGAAAAATATAGTGGCTCAACGCGGTTCGTGCGATTGCGCCGGCAAGGTCGCGGGGGTCCACCGCGGCGGCGAAGGCGTCCTCGCGGGCGCAGCGCCGCAGGACCACCGTCAACCCTTCGGTCAGCACGGGCAACGCTTGCGCCATCTGTTCGTGCGCGAACGCCGGCTCGAGGTCGAGCAACCGACCGGGCGGCTGAGCCTCGACGAAAGTCGCGATGACGTCGACCGCGGCTTCCAGTCGTGCGCCTCCGACGACCCCCGACATCGCTTTGTCCATCGCCGCATCGAGACGGCTGCGCTCGCGCCTGCCCAGCGCATCGATAAGTTCTTCCTTGGACGCGAAATAGCGGTAAATAGTGGGCCGTGACACCCCGGACAGAGTCGCGACGTCGGAGAGCGACATCTTTCGCGCTCCCATCCGGAACACGAGCCGCTGGGCCGCATCGAGGATCCGATCGGCCAGATCCCCATGATCTGAACCGGATCGGCGTGGTTCGGTAATTGACACGACCGCAGCCCTTACAGCTTGCCGAGTCCACGCAGCCACGAGATCAACAGCCGCAGCCCGTCGTCGAAGGAGATGGGGTCATAACCGAGGCGCCGGGCCGTCAGGTTGTCGTTGGTTCTCAGCTTGCGCTCGCTCTTGGCCGCCGCTTTCGCGATGGCCATCAAGGTGGGCCCGAATTCGGCGGTCAATGCCTCGGGATCCGTGCGGTAATCGAGATCCTCGACACGATGGTCGATTCCGGCGATCTCGCAGGCACGATTGATTCCGCCCGCGGTGCTGAAGCTTTCCTGCGGCCGGCCGACCAACAGGTAGCGCTCACCGGGCACACCGCGGTCCAGCGCCGCAATCGAGCCCGTCGCGACGTCTTTGCCGGCCACCCACGTCACGGGAAATGCAAGATAGCGCTTGATCTTTCCGCGCATGCCCGCCAGCAGCACTCGGTTGAAACTGGTTCGGTGCAAGGCGCGTTCGACGACCGGGGCAGGGCCGAAGATCGCGCCCGGATGACACGTCAGCACGTCGTCGCCCGCGGCGGCGCGCCGGTGTGCTTCCTGAAAGGCGGCGAGCTTGGTCACGGTGTAGGGGTCTTTGGGTGGGTTGTCCAGCACGGGTGCCTCTTCGAAGTCGACCCCGGTGCTCAGATCGAGGAAGGTGGCGGTGCTCAGGGCCACCACCCGGCGCATGCCGTGGGACTTCGCCGCGTCCAGGACGTTGGTGGTGCCGACCATGTTGACGGCCTTGAAGTCGTCGAGGTCCTGGCTCGCGCCGCCCAATAACGCCGCACAGTGGATGGCCGCCTCCGCACCCTCGGTCGCGCGCCGCACGTCGTCGGCGTCGCGGATGTCGCCTTTGACCAGCTCTACTCCGATTTCGGACAGCGCAGCGGCTTCGCCCGGATTGCGGACCAGGGCCCGAACCTGATCTCCCCGCTGGATCAACTGCTCGCAGACGTTGCCGCCGGTCTGCCCGGTCGCGCCGGTGACGAAGATCGTGCTGGGCATGCCGTCCTCCTACGGTGTTACATATCGAACATATTTAGTCACGACTGTAAACCTTGACGTGCGATTGTTCTATATTCAGATTCATGGCACTCGACCCCTCAAGCGTCCTTCTCACCGACCGCGTCGCGGTTGTCACCGGCGGCGGCGCGGGCATCGGCCGCGGCATCGCGGCGGGCTTCAAAGCATTCGGTGCGCAGGTGGCGGTCTGGGAACGCAATCCCGAATCGTGCGCGTCCGCCGCAGCGGAGATCGGTGCGCTGGGCATCCCCACCGACGTGCGAGACAGCGCCGCGGTCGACGCCGCGCTCGCTCAGACCACAGCCGAGCTCGGGCCGGTGACGATCCTGGTCAACAACGCCGGTGGCGTCTTCTGGTCGGGGATCCTCGATACCACCGAGAACGGCTGGGACGCGCTGTACAAGTCCAATCTGCGTCACGTCTACCTGTGCACCCAGCGGGTGGCCCGGGGCATCGTCGAGCAGAAGTTGACCGGCAGCATCATCAGCGTCACGTCGATCGAAGGCGTCCGCGCCGCACCGGGTTACGCGGCCTACGCGGCGGCCAAGGCCGGCGTCATCAACTACACCAAGACCGCGGCACTCGAACTCGCCCCGCACGGCATCCGGATCAACGCCCTGGCCCCCGACATCACCTTGACCGAAGGGATCATGCAGATTGCCCCGCCGGGGTCCGAAGAGCGGTTCGGCCGCACGGTTCCGATGGGACGCGCAGGCCACGTCGACGAGATGGCAGGCGCAGCAGTATTTCTCGCGTCCGACATGTCCAGCTACATCACTGGCCAGACGATCCACGTCGACGGCGGTACCCAGGCCGCCAGCGGCTGGTACCACCATCCGGAAAACGCCGCGTACGTGCTCGGCCCGAGTGGCTGAGTCTGGACATCGAGTCCTCCCAACGCCGGTCTTTTCGGTGACGCTAAAGAAAGTTAGCCTGATTCGATGCCGCGTATTGCGCCAATCCCGATGCAAGAGCTCAGCTCACAGTCCCGCGAAATCGTGGAGGCCGGCGTCGCGGCCGGGCTCTATGCGACCCCGGTTCCCCTGCAGATCTTCGCGTATCGCAGCGCGCAGCTCGAACAAGTCAACATGGCCAGGACTCACCTCGGGGCGGCTACCCTGCTCGGCGGCCGGATATTGGAGCTGTTGCGTATCCGCAGCGCCCAGCTGGGCGAGTGCGAGCCCTGCAGCCAATCACGCAAGCATGACTCGATCACCGACGAGGATGTCGCGTGCCTGCTCGCCCCGGGCCACGGCGCGCTGACGCCGCAGGAGCAGATGGCCGTCGAGTTCATCGACCTGCTCTCCGCTGATCACCACGCGATGGACGACGAGTTCTACAAGCGGTTAGGAGAGCACTTCAGCGCCGCACAGATCGTCGAGCTGGGGTTCACCTGCGCCGGGGTGATGGGACTGCACCGCTTCATCCACACCCTCGACGTTTACGGCGAGTCGACGCCTGTCATCGCCTATTCCTCCGACCAGGTCGATTCGGCGAGGTGATTTAGCCGCCTCGCTATTCCCACTCGATGGTGCCGGGCGGCTTGCTGGTGACATCGAGCACCACTCGGTTGACCTCGGCCACCTCGTTGGTGATCCGGGTCGAAATCCGTTCCAGCACTTCGTACGGCACCCGCGTCCAGTCGGCGGTCATGGCGTCCTCGCTGGAAACGGGTCGCAACACGATCGGATGTCCGTAGGTCCGGCCGTCGCCCTGCACGCCCACTGACCGGACGTCGGCGAGCAGCACCACCGGGCACTGCCAGATCTGCTGGTCCTGACCCGCCGAGGTCAGCTCCTCGCGCGCGATCAAGTCGGCGCAGCGCAGCGTGTCCAGCCGCGCCGCGGTGACTTCGCCGACGATGCGGATCGCCAGGCCCGGCCCCGGAAATGGCTGGCGCGCAACGATTTCCTCGGGCAGGCCCAATTCGCGTCCCACTGCGCGTACCTCGTCTTTGAACAGAAGTCGCAGGGGCTCGACAAGGGAGAACTTGAGATCATCCGGCAGGCCGCCGACATTGTGGTGGCTTTTGATGTTCGCGGCACCGGTCCCGCCGCCGGACTCCACCACGTCGGGATATAGCGTTCCTTGCACAAGATACTCAGTCTCGTTGTCCCCCAGCGCATCCCGCACTGCGCCTTCAAACGCACGAATGAACTGCCGCCCGATGATCTTGCGCTTGCCCTCGGGATTGGTCACCCCGCACAGCGCCTCGAGGAAGGTCGCCTCCGCGTCGACCGTCACCAGGTTGGCGCCGGTTGCGGCGACGAAGTCGCGCTGCACCTGGGCGCGCTCGCCGGCGCGCAACAGCCCGTGGTCGACGAACACACACGTCAACCGGTCCCCGATAGCGCGTTGCACCAGCGCGGCGGCCACGGCCGAATCCACCCCGCCGGACAGCCCGCAGATCGCGTGGCCGTCGCCGACCTGAGTGCGGACCTGTTCGATCAATGCCTCGGCGATGCCGGCCGGTGTCCAATCCGCGGCGATTCCGGCGAATTCGAGCAGGAACCGGGTCAGCACCTGCTGCCCATGCGGCGTGTGCAGGACCTCGGGGTGGTACTGCACGCCGGCCAGTCGCCGCGACCGATTCTCGAAGGCGGCTACCGGTGCACCCGCGCTGGTGGCCACCACGTCGAACCCGTCCGGCGCCGAGGTGACGGCGTCACCGTGACTCATCCAGACCGGCTGGGTGTCAGGGAGATCCGAATGCAGTTCACCGCCAACGACTTTCAGCTCAGTTCGGCCGTATTCACTGGTGCCGGTGTGCGCGACGGTGCCGCCGAGCGCCTGGGCCATCGCCTGAAATCCGTAGCAGATACCGAACACCGGCACGCCAAGGTCGAACAACGCCGGGTCGAGTTGCGGTGCCCCCTCGGCGTACACGCTGGCCGGGCCGCCGGACAACACCACCGCCTGCGGATCGCGGGCCTTAATCTCGTCGACCGACGCGGTATGCGGGATCACTTCGGAGAACACCCGCGCCTCACGCACCCGGCGGGCGATCAACTGGGCGTATTGCGCGCCGAAATCGACGACCAGCACAGGACGGGGCGATGCTGACTCCACCGGCACAGTCTAGAGGCGCACCCTCACCCGCTCTTCGCTTGACACGAGTGTAGTCATGTGTCTACGCTCGCGATCAGATAGGCGTAGTCAAATGACTACACCACAGCCGAGAGGACATCACCATGACGGCTCCGTCGACATCGACATTGACCGTGACCCGATTGGGCAGCCGCATCGGTGCCCGCGTCGACGGCGTGCAACTGGCCGGCGATCTGGATACCGACACCGTCGAGCAGATCCGAAACGCCCTGTTGCGCCACAAAGTCATCTTCTTCCGCGACCAGCACCACCTCGACGACGCGCAACAGCATGCTTTCGCCACCCGCATCGGCACGCCCATCGCCCACCCCGCGGTGCAGCAGGAGACCATGCCGATCATCACGCCGATCAACTCCGACTACGGCAAGGCCAACCGCTGGCACACCGACGTGACGTTCGTTGCGAACTATCCGGCGGCATCGATCCTGCGCGCGGTTACCCTGCCGACCTATGGCGGATCGACGCTGTGGGCCTCCACCGCCGCGGCCTACCACGCGCTGCCCGAGCCGCTCAAACACCTCGCCGACAATCTCTGGGCGCTGCACAGCAACCGTTTCGACTATGTCGCCCCGCTGCAGGCGCAGACCGACGACCAGAAATCGCACCGGGCCCGGTTCGAGAAAATCGACTTTCGCACCGAGCATCCCGTCGTACGGGTGCACCCCGAGACCGGTGAACGCACCCTGGTGGCCGGGGATTTCGTGCGCGGCTTCGTCGGGATGGACAATTACGAGTCGCAAACCCTCCTCGAGTTGCTGCAACGACGAATCACCATGCCGGAGAACACTGTTCGATGGAACTGGGCACCGGGCGACGTCGCCATCTGGGACAACCGCGCTACCCAG
>NZ_DASXHW010000333.1:0-7688 GCF_036488105.1 Mycobacterium sp.
CCGCGGGATCGGCCAGAACACGGTTGGCGACACCATGCCGTGACGGCGGACCTGCCCATGGAAACGCACTTTGACGCTGGGCACCCCATATTCCTTGCCGCCCGGTTCGGCGGCCAGTCGTTCGGCGACCTCGGCCTGCACCATCACCATCACGGTTCGCAGCGAAGGGAATTCGGCAAGCAGGTGCAGCAGCGCGGGCACCGCAACGTTGTAGGGAAGGTTCGCCACCACCGCTGTCGGCTCGGAAGCCAGATCGCCCGGGCCGATCGACAGTACATCGCGGTTGATCACGGTCAGCCGCTGAATCTCGCTGTGCGAATGCTCGGACACGGTCTGCGGCAGCCGGTCGGCGAGCACCGGGTCGATCTCGACGGCGCTCACCGTGCAGCCGCGGTCCAGCAGGGCCAGCGTCAGCGACCCAAGACCGGGCCCGACTTCCAGGACGTGGTCGTTGCGGTTGACTCCGGATGCCGACACAATCCGGCGCACCGTGTTGGCGTCATGAACGAAGTTCTGCCCCAACGATTTACGCGGCCGGAATTCGAGTTCCTTGGCCAACCGTCGGATTTCGGTCCGTCCAAGCAGCCGGATGGTCAGCGTCCACCCGCTCGTCCGCTGCACACCGGCCAGGCGCCCCAGCCCTGACGGGCCTGCGTCACCTGTGCGACGGCGATCTGCTCTTCCCGCGACGCCAGGTCGGCACGCGGCGCGAACCGCAGCCCGCCATTGCGCTCCCAAGTGCTCTGGTCGAACTGCACACCGCCGTAGTAGCCGTTACCGCTGTTGATCGCCCAGTTTCCGCCGGCCTCGCAACGCGAGATCGCGTCCCAGATCTCGCCGTTGGCGATCGGCGGCAGTTCGGTGCCGGGTTTGGTGCCGACCCGCACGACCGCCTCGCGGGCGGGTGCGATGACGTGGCTGGCCACCGGCAGGCGACCGGTCTCGATGCCGTTGACCGTGGACACCGAGAAGGTCACGTCCTGAGTGCCCGGGGTGCCCGGGTCCTCGACGATCTCTTTGCTGATGTTCATCTGCGGGTCCTCGATCCGATGCCTGGCCGGAATCAGCGGCACTCGCGCGGTGACCTTCTCGATCCGGTTGCGGGTCACCTGGATGTGCATGCCGTCGATCACCGGTGCTGCCGCGCCGGGGGTAACCTGGTCGCTCTGTTCCAACGGCGCGTTGACGCCGGCCAGCAGGTCGCCGACCCGGGCCGCGGCCAGGTGCACGGTGCGGACCACCCCGGCGTCGTCGAGCTCGACCGTCTTGGCGCTGACCACCGGCAGGGCCATCCCGGCCAGCGGAACGCGGCTGCCCCGCGACGCCGCGGCCGGTGCCGTGTCCGTCATCGACAGCTGCGCCAGTGCCTCGTCGACCGTGGAGGCCGTCGTCCAGACCTGCTTGCTGTTCTGGCCGTCCAGCGAGATATCCAGCGGACGGCTGCGCCGCAGCACGATGTTGGCGTCGCTGGAGACCCGCTGACCGGCGGCCGGGTACAGGTCGTCCCGCTCGCTGACGGTGAACCCGTTCTCCTTGATGATGTCGATCACCCGTGACTTCATGGTCGTCACGGTCATTGCGGTGCCATCGACGCTCAACGTCACCGTCTTGTAGTCGGCGACCGCGAAGGCACCGGCGAACGCCAGGGCCAGCAGAAAACCTGCTACGAGAAGCCGCAAAGCCGGTGAGGGAGCCTGATGGAGCTTCGTGATTACATTCAACGCGCGTTTTATCCCCGACCTCAGAAACAACTGGCGTAACAAAGAAAAGGGGCCACTCGGGCCCCCACCGTTCGATCACAAGACGGTAACGACATTCCCTGACTAAGGCAACTTGGACGGGGTCGCCTTTACCGGCTTTTAATCCCCCACCGCCAAACCGTAGGTCCGGTGGGCGTTGACGGTGGTGAGCTCGGCCAGCTCTTCGGGGGGACGATCCATCAGCTCCGACAGCGCCCGCACGGTGTAGGGCAGGCAATACGGCTCGTTCGGGGCGCCCCGGTATGGGTGCGGCGTCAGGAACGGTGCATCCGTCTCCACCAGCAGTTGAGTCGCCGGTACCAGCGGGACGGCGTCGCGCAACTCACGCGCGTTGCGGAAGCTGACCGTTCCAGACAGGCTGACCAGCCAGCCGGCGTCGGCGCAGGCGCGCGCCAATGCCTCCCCCGACGAGAAGCAGTGAAAGATCACGGTGTCCGGCGGGTCCTCGGCGCGCAGCACGTCAAGCACCTCGGCGTCGGCCTCGCGGTTGTGAATCATCAGCGGTTTGCCGGTCCGCTTGGCCAGGTCGATATGCCACGCGAAGGCCTCCCGCTGCACGGCCGGGTCGGCGCAGCCCTCGAGCTTTCCGGGCCAGTAGAGGTCCATGCCGGTCTCGCCGATCGCCACCACCCGCGGGTGGGCCGCCAACCGCTCGATCTCGGCCCGGGCGGCGTCGGTCAGCGCGTCGGCGCGGGTGGGGTGCAGTGCCACCGCCGCATACACGCGCGGATCCCATTCGGCGGCCTGGGTCACCCAGCGCGCCGACGCCAGGTCGTCGGCGATGGTGACCACCGCGGTCACCCCGACGGCCGCCGCGCGATCGACGATGGCGTGCACGCCGTCCGCGTCCTTCGCCCCGCAGGCATCCAGGTGGGTGTGCGCGTCGATCAGCGGGCTCAACCGTTGCGGTGCCGGTGGCGGCTGACGTTTGGAGCTCACGCGCACACAATAGAGCGCGGCAAATAGGGTGAGGGGCAATGAACCCGTACTACGTCACCACCGCCATTACGTACCCCAATGGCGATCCGCACGTCGGTCATGCCTACGAGTACATCGCCACCGACGCGATCGCCCGGTTCAAGCGGCTGGACGGCTTCGATGTCCGGTTTCTGACCGGCACCGACGAGCACGGCCTCAAGATGGTCGAAACCGCTGCGGCCGAAGGCATTCCGACCGCCGAGCTGGCCCGGCGCAACTCCGACGTCTTCCAGCGCCTGCAGCAGAAGCTGAACATCTCCTTCGACCGGTTCATCCGCACCACCGACGCCGACCACCATGAGGCGTCCAAGGACATCTGGCGGCGGATGGAGGCGTCCGGAGACATCTACCTGGACAGCTACTCCGGCTGGTACTCGGTGCGCGACGAACGGTTCTTCGTCGAGTCGGAGACCGCGCTGGTCGACGGGACACGGATCGCCGTCGAAACCGGCGCACCGGTGACCTGGACTGAGGAGCAGACCTACTTCTTCCGGCTCTCGTCGTACGCCGAAAAGCTGCTGGCGCACTACGCGGCAAATCCCGACTTCATCGCACCCGAGGTGCGGCGCAACGAGGTGGTCAGTTTCGTCTCCGGTGGTCTGCGGGATCTGTCCATCTCGCGCACCTCGTTCGACTGGGGCGTGAAGGTCCCCGACCATCCCGACCACGTCATGTACGTCTGGGTCGACGCGCTGACCAACTACCTGACCGGGGTCGGCTACCCGGATACCGAATCCGATTTGTTCCAACGCTATTGGCCGGCCGATCTGCATATGATCGGCAAGGACATCATCCGGTTCCACACCGTCTACTGGCCCGCGTTTTTGATGTCCGCCGGAATCGATTTGCCGCGAAGGGTTTTCGCGCACGGATTTCTGTTGAACCGTGGCGAGAAGATGAGCAAGTCGGTGGGCAACATCGTCGATCCGAACACCCTGGTCGACACCTTCGGGCTGGATCAGGTGCGTTATTTCCTGTTGCGTGAGGTCCCGTTCGGCCAGGACGGCAGCTACAGCGAAGACGCGATCATCACCCGGATCAACACCGACCTGGCCAACGAGCTGGGTAACCTGGCCCAGCGGTCGCTGTCGATGGTGGCCAAGAATCTCGACGGGGCGGTCCCCACGCCGGGCGAGTTCACCGCCGACGACACCGAACTGCTCACCATCGCCGACGGTCTGCTCGAGCGGGTTCGTGCCGAGTTCGACAGCCAGGCAATGCATGTGGCGCTGGAAGCGATTTGGTTGATGCTCGGCGCGGCCAATAGGTATTTTTCGGCTCAGCAACCCTGGGTGTTGCGCAAGAGCGAGGCAGAGGCGGACCAAGTTCGCTTCGCCACCGCGCTCTACACAACGTGCGAAGTCGTACGCATTGCGGCGTTGCTGATTCAGCCGGTGATGCCCGACTCGGCGAGCAAGCTACTCGACCTGCTCGGCCAGTCACAGGAGCAACGCAGCTTCGCGGCGATCGGCGCGCGGCTCGAGCCTGGCACGGCGCTACCGGCGCCCACCGGGGTGTTTCCCCGCTATCAGGTCGACTGAGTACCCGTGAGGCGAACCCGGACCGTCACGCGCCCGTTCTCGTCGCGATGCGCGACGGCATGTCCGGACTGCTCGATTCCGTCGAGTGTCAACGACATTGGAGCGCCGTCGCCGAGGAAGTTGCGCCACCAGGTCTTGGCGTCGGGCATGTTCGGGACGATCTCGATCTCGCCACCGCGACGGCGGTAGGCCACCGGAATGCTGAACGTGCGTCCCGAACGACGCCCGGTATAAGTGATCAATGTGATGTTGCGCCGCAGCATCTTCCCGAGGCGCGGCGAGGCCGCCAGCGCCACGATCGGCGCGTTGAAGAGCGGCGCCCCGCGCATCAGCAGGCGCCCGAGGTTCGTGCTCATGGCCATGGTGTCGATCCTTTCAGTTTCAGGTCAGCAGCGCTGTGCATAATGCCGTGACTGCCAAGCCTTGCAGGACGGCTCTGATCGTGATGACCCTGTCCCAATTATGTTGCAATTCGCGGGCATTCACCAACGGGTCGGACTGCTCGGCCGCGGCGGTGAGCCGGCGGTTGATCGGCGCGCTCACTCGCAGGTAGATCAGCAGCCACACCACCAGCAGACCGACGGCGACACCGGCGGCGATCGCCTGCACCCAACGATCGGACATGGCGGCGAACACCGCGCTGATCGCCGCGGCCACCAGGCCGAGCACTCCGGGCACCGGCATCCGCCGGTCGCCGTAGCGATGGATGTTGCCCATCACCGCGAGCAGGGCCCGGTCGTCGATGCGGACCAGCGCGGGCCGTTGCACCATCGCGCAGAACACGTCCGTCCCATAGACCACCCCGGTACCCAGCACGGCGACCAACGCGAACAACTTGGCGATCATGACGCGCTCCTCGTCTGTGGCAGGTGTTAGCGACGCTAACCCCCACTGCGCTGTGTGTCAATAGCGCCGCTAGATTTCATATCAGCGCTAACATGACCGCATGGCCATCGAGGATCGCCGGGCGCGTGAGCGAGCCGCCCGACGCCAGCTCATCACCGCAACAGCACGCAAGCTGGCCGAAGAGGAAGGCTGGGACGCCGTCACCACCCGCCGGCTGTCCACTGAGATCGAATACAGCCAACCGGTGCTCTACAAGCACTTCTCGGGCATGGAGGGCATCGTCGCGTCGGTCGCGGTCCAGGGATTCGGCGAACTCCGGGGTGCCCTGGCCGCAGCCCGCGGCGGCGCGGCCGACGATCGGGACGCGCTGGCCCGAGTTGCCCACGCGTTCATCGGTTTTGCCCGCGACAACCCGGCGCTGTTCGACGCGATGTTCATCCGGACCACGACGCTGCCATTCGCCGCCGAGGACACGCCGGCGGAGCTCAATGAGGCGTTTGCCGAACTGCGTGCGGCGGTGGACCGGGTCGCGGGTACCCGCGATCCCGACACGCTTGCCGAAGTGGTGTGGGCATCGCTGCACGGCCTGGTCACCCTCGATCGCAGCAGCCGGCTACGCCCCGACCATCACGCCGAACGGGTCGACACCCTGATCGCCGCACTCGTCGCAACGACGTGAGCCTGGTCACAACGTCTCCAACGCTGTCACAACGGCAGTCGCGGCGGTGTCTTGAGGGCAGCAAACCCGCGAGGACAGGAGACAACATGACCGCCCAACGCACTCACATCGTCGTGATCGGCGGCGGATACGCCGGCACGCTGGCCGCCAACCATCTGCGGCTGCGCGCCGATGTCGACATCACCGTGGTGAATCCGCGGCCGGTTTTCGTCGAGCGAATCCGGTTGCATCAGTTGGTCGCCGGCAGCGGCACCGCCGCCGTCGACTACGGAACCCTACTGGGTGACGGCATTCGGCTCGTCGTCGACAACGCCGATCGGATCAACACCGCGCAGCGCTCCGTCGAGCTGACGTCCGGCACGGTGCTGCACTACGACCACCTGATCTACGCGGTCGGCAGCACCGGCGTAGTTTCCGCTGCGGTGCCCGGTGCTGCCGAATTCGCCTACCCGATAGCCGAATTCGAGCAAGCCGAGCGGCTCCGGGGCGCCCTGGACGAGCTGCATCCCGGCGCACCAATCACCGTCGTCGGCGCCGGGTTGACCGGCATCGAAACCGCCTCCGAACTGGCCGAGCAGGGCAGGACGGTGACCCTGGTCTGCGGCGGAACACTAGGTCCGTCCCTGAGCCACCCGGGCCGCCGTTCGGTGGCCAAGTGGCTGCGCCGCCTCGGTGTGGAGGTGCTGGAAACCGCGAGGGTCGACAAGGTCCGTCCCGACGGGGTGGTGCTGGATGACGGCGCCGTGCTGCGCAGCGCAGTGACGGTCTGGACAGCGGGCTTCGGCGTGCCGGATCTGGCTGTCCGCAGCGGGCTTCGCACAGATGCGCTGGGCCGGTTGCTCACCGATGAGACACTGACCAGCGTGGACGATCCCCGCATCGTGGCGGCCGGTGACGCCGCCGCGCCGTCGGATCAGCCGTTGCGGATGAGCTGCCAGGCGGCGATCCCGCTCGGCGCCCAGGCCGCCAACACGGTGCTCAGCCGGATCGCCGGCACACCGGCCGCGGCGATCAACCAGGCATTCACCGGGCAGTGCATCAGCATCGGCCGCTCGTATGCCACCGTCCAGCTCGCCCGTCCGGACGACACCCCGCTGAACCTGTTTATCGGCGGCCGGTTCGCCGCGTCGATCAAGGAAGCGGTCTGCAAGGGCACGGTATGGGGCATTCGCCGGGAGGCAGCCAAGCCCGGGTGGTACCGCTGGCTCAAGGGCGGCAAGCGGGCGCAGCGGCTGGCGACCGAGCCGGTCACGGTATCGTGACCGCCCCCGACGACCACGCCGAACGCTTCGTGCTGCTGCGGCCGCTGCTGTTTACCATCGCCTACGAAATCCTCGGCTCGACAACCGAATCCGACGACGTTCTGCAGGACAGCTATCTGCGGTGGGCCGACGTGGACCTGTCATCCGTGCACGACACCAAGTCGTATTTGGCCCGGTTGGTCACCCGTCAGGCGCTCAACGCACTGCGCGCCGGCGCGCGCCGCCGAGAAGATTACGTCGGACCGTGGCTGCCCGAGCCACTGCTGCTGGACGAGCAGGATCCGTCGGCCGATGTGGTTCTGGCCGAATCGGTTTCGATGGCGATGCTGGTGCTGCTGGAAACGCTGGGCCCTGACGAGCGCGCGGTGTTCGTGCTGCGCGAGGTGTTCGGCTTCGACTACGACGAAATCGCCTCCGCGGTAGGCAAATCGGCGGCCGCGGTCCGGCAGGTCGCGCATCGGGCCCGCGAACACGTGCAGGCCCGACGCAAACGCTTCGCCCCGGTCGACCCGGAGCAGAACGCGCGGATCGCCGCGGAGTTCATGGCCGCGGCGGCCGGCGGGGATGTGCAGGCGGTGATGTCGATGCTGGCCCCGGACGTGGTGTGGACCGCCGACAGCGG
>NZ_DASXHW010000343.1:0-1610 GCF_036488105.1 Mycobacterium sp.
CGGACAGCGACATCAACAACACTGAAAGCCTCGCCCGCAACGTCGACGGCGCAGAGCAGGCAGCGCACCACGGGGCAGAGCAGGAGTTCGTGCTCGGGTGGCCCGGGGAAGTGGCCGACCTGGACACCGCTCTCAACGAACTCGAAGTCGAAATCCTCGCCCGCGCCCGCGAACGCTACGAAAGCCCTGCCCTCTACCCAACCGATCTGGAGAGTTCCCGATTTTATTGACACCGATTTAGGCTGCCAGTTCGGTAAGTTCTCTGAATCCTAGCTCGTACTCGATAGGTGTCAAGTATTTGAGGGTGGAGTGCCGTCGTCGACGGTTGTAGTAGGCCTCGATCCACAGGAATGTGTGTTGCCTGACCTCGATGAGGTCATTCCATGGTCGGGTATGGATGAGCTCTTTCTTGTACGTTGCGAAGAATGACTCGGCGACGGCGTTATCGAAACAAGTAGCCCGTCGTCCCATGGAACGTACTACGCCGTTCTCGACGCAGAAGTTGGCGAAGTCACGGGAGGTGTATTGGCAGCCGCGGTCGCTGTGGAAGATCACCCCGGTCGCGGGTTTGCGGGTGGCGAGCGCGGCGGCGAGGGCCTCGATGACCAGGCTGGTACGCAGGTGGTCGGCCACGGCGTAGCCGACCACTTTGCGGGAGTGCAGGTCGATGACGGTCGCGGTGTACGCCCAGCCGTCGACGGTCTGGACGTAGGTGATGTCACCGACCCAGCGGGTGTCGGGGTCGGCGGCGGTGAAGTCCTGACCGATCAGGTCAGGAGCATCGACAGGGCGTTGACCTGCGATGGTGGTGCGTTTCCAGGCACGTGGATGGCGTCCTTGCAGGCCGGCGGCCCGCATGAGCCGCCAGACCCGCTTGCGCCCGATCCGTACGCCGCGCACGACGAGTTCGGCCCAGATCCGGCGTACGCCAGGGTGGCCGTGCAGCTCAGCGTGGATCTTTCGGATCTGGTCGGTGAGTTGCTCGTCGGTGCGGTCGTGTTCGCTCGGGCCATCGGTCAGCCACCGGTAGTAGCCCTGTCTGGCCACGCCCAGCTGCGCGCACATGAACGTGACCGGGTATTGCTTGTCGCCGGCCCAGCCCGCGATCGCCGCGTATTTCACGGCTGTTCTTTCGCGAACCAGGTCGCAACTTTTTTTGCGAAGTCCCGCTCCATCCGCAGAACAGCATTCTCCTTGCGGAGCCGTTCCAACTCGACCCGTTCAGACTCGGACAGGTCTTTGCCGGGAACCTGGCCGGCCTCTCTAGCGTTCTTCACCCATTTGCCCAACGTCATCTCGTGGACGCCAATACTTTTCGCCACCTCGGCGATCGTCCGGCCGGAATTCAGGACGAGGCTAACGGCCTGGTCCTTGTACTCCTGGGTGAAGCGTCGGCGTGTCGCCACGCGAGTACCTCCGCTGCGATCAGCGGCAGTCTACGACCGGGTGTCTACAAGATCGGGAACGGTCCAGATCCGAATGCGGTGGCGTCGGCTAGGCCGTGGATGAACCCGGCTGCAACGAACAGTCCGGTCACGCGGTGGACCTCCCGCCAGCGCTCGTAGTCGCCCAGCAGCCACCGCGTCCAGGAGAGCATGCTTCCAGCCCCG
>NZ_DASXHW010000353.1:0-10860 GCF_036488105.1 Mycobacterium sp.
GGCCGAGGCAGCGTTGCAGTGCCAAGGTACCCAGCAGATGCTGAATTCGGTGCGCGCTCCGATGGGCTTCCACCGGTTCCTGTCGAATCTTGTGCACTCCTTCTCGTTCACCCGCTACCGGATCGACCGTGTTCCGCGTTACGAACTCATCAGGTGCGGCCTGGCTGTGCCGGAACCGGGCGCTGCCCCCTACACCGGTCTGCCCGCCACCGGGCCGTAGCCGGGCGACGATGCAGAGCGCGAAGCGCGATGAGGAGGAACCCGGCAATCAGCCGTAGTAGCCGTCAGCCGAGAACAGTTATCGGCGGAAGAATTTTTGTCAGCCATTCGGTCGGCGTCCGCTGCGCGCGCCAGCTGGCGACCCGAATATCTGCCAGCAACCGTCAATATGTATCGTTACCGGCGAACGACCGCTCGTCGGCACATTCACAACGGGGTGATCAACAGCCGAGTCAGGCGGGCCCGGCCGTGGCGCGGGGCCCGGTGACGGGCCCACTCCGAGGAGAATCCACACCGCAACATGTGGTTCACTACGTGGGCACAGCTGCGCCGTCCGGTATCAATGCGGGCCTCCATGGCTTGCGGAGATCCGGACCCAGGCGGGCGCGCTCGGCACGATGCGGGCCAAGAAGCGGCTCGCTGAGATGCTGGGCAATAGGGCGATGCAGTCCGACCCACACCGTTGGGCCCGACAATGAATGAGGAAGCAAGAATGAGGCTTGTTGACAGGTTTCGCGGTGCGGCAAGGACTTTGCCGCGCCGGCTCGCGCTAGGGGCGGCCGCAGCGGCGCTGCTGCCGGGCCTGATCGGCGTCGTGGGCCAGACCGCGGACGCTGGCGCGTTCTCCCGCCCGGGTCTACCCGTCGAGTACCTGCAGGTGCCGTCGGCAGCCATGGGGCGTGACATCAAGATCCAGTTCCAGAGCGGTGGCGCCAACTCGCCGGCTGTGTACCTGCTCGACGGTCTTCGCGCGCAGGACGACTTCAACGGCTGGGACATCAACACCCAGGCCTTCGAGTGGTACCTGCAGTCCGGTCTGTCGCTCGTCATGCCGGTCGGCGGCCAGTCCAGCTGGTACACCGACTGGTACAAGCCGGCGTGCGGCAAGGCGGGCTGTCAGACCTACAAGTGGGAGACCTTCCTCACTAGCGAACTGCCGGCATTCCTGGCCACCAAAGGTGTGAAGAGCACCGGCGGCGCGGCCGTGGGTCTGTCGATGGCCGGTGCCTCGTCGCTGAACCTGGCCAACTACCACCCCGACCAGTTCATCGAGGTCGGCTCGTTCTCCGGTCTCATGGACCCCTCGCAGGGCATGGGACCGACGTTGATCGGCTTCGCAATGGGCGACGCCGGTGGCTACAAGCCCGCCGACATGTGGGGCCCCAAGGAGGACCCGGCCTGGCAGCGCAACGACCCGCTGGTCAACGTCAGCAAGACGGTGGCTAACAACACTCGCCTGTGGATGTACTGCGGTAACGGCAAGCCGTCCGACCTTGGTGGCGACAACCTGCCGGCCAAGTTCCTCGAGGGCTTCGTGCGCACCAGCAACATCAAGTTCCAGGACGCATACAACGCCGCCGGCGGTCACAACGCGCAGTTCCACTTCGACGCCAACGGCACGCACGACTGGCCGTACTGGGGCGCGCAGTTGCACGCCATGCTGCCCGACCTGCAGGCGACCCTCCATGCGACGCCGGGTGCCGGTCCCGGCCCGGGTGCGCCGGCTGGTGCTCCGGCTGCCACGGCCGCTGGCCAGCACACCTGAGCTAAGAACAGCACGGCTGACGGCGGCGACCTTGCGAGGTCGTCGCCGTTCGCCGTTTCTGGCGTCCGGTCTCCCGCGGTGTGATTAGCTACCTTGCGGAACCGGGGGCGATCGGCCCTCTCCTAATTTGTGGTCGAGCGACTAGCGAGGTCCGGGATGAGAAGTCTGTCGATGCTGCTACGGCTACTGTGCGCCGCTATGTTGGCGGCCGTCGGCTCGATGAGCCTTGCCGTGGGACACGGCGGCTCGGCCCGCGCGGCCGGCTACGAGACATTGATGGTGCCCTCGGCGGCGATGGGCCGCGACATCCCGGTGCAGTTCTTGGCCGGCGGCCCGCATGCGGTGTATCTGTTGGACGCCTTCAACGCCGCGCCGGACGTCAGCAACTGGGTGACCGCGGGTAACGCGATGAACACGTTGGCCGGCAAGGGCATCTCGGTGGCCGCGCCGGCCGGCGGCGCTTTCAGCATGTACACCAACTGGGAGCGGGATGGCAGCAAGCAGTGGGACACGTTCCTGTCGCAAGAGTTGCCGGACTGGCTGGCCGCCAACAAGGGCCTGGCCCCCGGTGGGCACGGGGTCGTCGGCGCCTCCCAGGGCGGCTACGCGGCGATGGCGCTGGCCACCTTCCACCCCGACCGCTTCGGCTTCGCCGGTTCGCTGTCGGGATTCCTGTACCCGTCGAACACCACCACCAACGGCGCGATCCTCGCGGGTCTGCAGCAGTTCGGTGGGGTCGACGGCAACGGCATGTGGGGAGCCCCGCAGCTGGGCCGGTGGAAGTGGCACGACCCGGATGTGCACGCAGGGATGCTGGCGCAGAACAACTCGCGGATCTGGGTCTGGAGCCCGATGAACATGGGCGGGGACGCCGCGGCGATGATCGGTCAGGCCGGCGAGGCGATGGGTAACGCCCGGTTCTTCTACCAGGAGTACCGCAACGTCGGCGGGCACAACGGCCACTTCGACTTCCCCACCGGCGGCAGCAATGACTGGGGCTCGTGGAGCTCGCAGCTGGGCGCGATGTCCGGCGACATCGTCGGGGCGATCCGCTAGCGCGTCGGCCGGAGCGGTGCCGCGAACCGGTACCGTGAAACAAAGCACGACAGCCCCGTACGACGGACCGTCACTACAAGCCCGGTACGGCACCTCGGCTGTCCAATCGACCGACTCTGCCAGCAGGAGACCATGGCTGTGAATTCCCGGCGGAAACGCCGTCGTCGCATTCTGGCGTTGATCGCCGCCGCCGCAGTCGCCCTGGTCGTCGGGCTGGTCATCCTCGCGGTGGTCGGCGTCCTGCGGCAGCGGGGCACCCCGCCGAGCGCGGTACCGCCCAGCATCGTGCCGCCGACCAGCAGTGCGGCTCACCCGCACAAGCCGCGGCCGGCCTCCCAAGACTCCAGCTGCCCCGACGTGCAGCTGATCGCGATCCCCGGGACCTGGGAATCGTCGCTGCAGGACAACCCGCTCAACCCGGTCCAGTTTCCGAAAGCGTTGTTGCTCAACGTCACTCGGCCGATCACCGAGCAGTTCAACTCCAGTCGGGTCGAGACGTTCACCGTTCCCTACACCGCGCAGTTCCACAATCCGCTGAGCAACGACCCGCAGATCTCCTACAACGACAGCCGGGCCGAGGGCACCCGCGCCGCGGTCAAGGCGATGACGGACATGAACGTCAAGTGCCCGTTGACCAGCTACGTGCTGGCGGGTTTCTCGCAGGGTGCGGTGATCGCGGGCGACCTCGCCAGCGACATCGGCAATGGTCGCGGACCGGTCGACGACGACCTGGTGCTGGGTGTGACGTTGATCGCCGATGGCCGCCGCCAGCAAGGGGTGGGCCAGTTCATCGGCCCCAACCCGCCGGGCGAAGGCGCCGAGATCATCCTGCACGAGGTGCCGGTGCTGTCCACCCTCGGTTTGACGATGACGGGCGCTCGGCCGGGCGGTTTCGGCGCGCTCGACGCCAAGACCAACGAGATCTGCGGAGCCGGCGACCTGATCTGCGCGGCTCCACCGGAGGCGTTCAGCCTGGCGAACCTGCCCAGGACGCTGGACATCCTGGCCGGCGGCGCCGGCCAACCGGTGCACGCGCTGTACGCCACCACCCAGTTCTGGAGTCTGGACGGCCAGCCGTCGACCGAGTGGACGTTGAATTGGGCGCACAATGCGATCGCGAACGCCCCCCATCCAAAACACGGGTGATCAGGCCCGCAACCGACGGCCCTGCGTCACTGATCACGATTGCGACAAGTTGTACCTTCAGATTTGGTCCGCGGCGCACCGACCACTAACATTAAGAGGAATTTAAGAGCAGCTGTATCGGTCGATCGCGTCGATGCGTTGCGGATTGTCGGGCGTGCCGTCTGTAGCATCGATGAGGTTTGCCGTTCGCGACATCCCTGCGCAGGCGAAACGTGCGGTGTCCGGCTGGGCCGACCCGCGTCGGACGTAGCCGTCGGCCCAGTCCGCAGTACCGCGGCCGACCGAGAACAGTTCTGACAGGAGTGCATGGCATGGCGTACCACAACCCGTTCATCGACAAGAACGGCCAGATCAAGTTCCCGGACAACACCGACCTGGTTCGTCACGTCGAGAAGTGGGCGAAGGTGCGCGGGGACCAGCTCGCCTACCGGTTCCTGGACTTCTCCACCGAACGTGAAGGCGTCGCGAAGGACATTTCGTGGGCCGAGTTCGGTGCCCGCAACCGCGCGGTGGGCGCGCGGCTTCAGCAGGTGACCCAGCCGGGTGACCGAGTCGCCATTCTGTGCCCGCAGAGCCTCGACTACCTGACCGCATTTTTCGGCACCTTGTACGCCGCCCGGATCGCGGTGCCGCTGTTCGATCCCGCCGAGCCGGGACACGTCGGCCGGTTGCACGCGGTGCTCGACGACTGCACCCCGGCGGCGATTCTGACCACCAGCGACTCCGCCGAGGGGGTCCGCAAGTTCTTCCGCAGCCGCCCGGCCAAGGAGCGGCCACGCGTGATCGCGGTGGACGCCGTCCCCAATGACGTCGCCAGCACCTGGGAGTCCAGCCTGGCCAGCCCGGGTACGGTCGCCTATCTGCAGTACACCTCCGGATCCACCCGCACCCCGACCGGCGTCGAGATCACGCACCTGAACCTGCCGACAAACGTGGTGCAGGTCATCCACGCGCTGGAGGGCCAGGACGGTGACCGCGGTGTGAGCTGGCTGCCGTTCTTCCATGACATGGGCCTGATCACCACCTTGTTGTCGACGGTGGTCGGCTACCGCTTCACGTTCATGACGCCCGCGGCCTTCGTGCGCCGGCCAAGCAGATGGATCCGCGAGCTCGCCCGCAAGGAAGGCGAGACCGGCGGGGTCTTCTCGGCCGCCCCGAACTTCGCCTTCGAACACGCGGCGCTGCGCGGCCTGCCCAAAGACGGCGAGCCGCCGCTGGACCTGAGCAACGTCAAGGCGATTCTCAACGGCAGCGAGCCGGTGTCGGCAGCATCGATACGTAAGTTCAACGACGCGTTCGGGCCCTACGGCTTCCAGGAGAAGGCGATCAAGCCGTCCTACGGTCTGGCCGAGGCCACCCTGTTCGTCTCGACCACCCCGATGGACGAGCCGCCCAGGATCATCAACGTCGACCGGGACGCGCTGAACACCGGACGGTTCGTCGAAGTGCCCGCCGATGCGCCGAACGGCGTCGCGCAGGCCTCCGCCGGCAAGGTCGGTGTCAGCGAGTGGGCGATCATCGTCGACGCCGAGACCGCCACCGAATTGCCCGACGGGCAGATCGGCGAGGTCTGGCTGCACGGCACGAACATGGGCGCCGGGTACTGGAACCGGAAAGAAGAGACCCAGGAGACGTTCAAGAACATCCTCAAGTCGCGCACCAGCCCGTCACGCGCCGAAGGCGCCGCCGACGACGGGACGTGGGTGCGCACCGGTGACTACGGCACCTACCACAACGATCACCTCTATATCACCGGCCGGGTCAAGGATCTGGTCATCGTCGACGGGCGTAACCACTACCCGCAGGATCTCGAGTACTCGGCGCAAGAAGCCAGCCGGGCCTTGCGCCCGGGCTACGTGGCCGCGTTCTCGGTGCCCACCAACCAACTGCCCGCAAGCGTTTTCGACGACCCGCACGCCGGCCTCAAGTACGACCCGGAGGACAGCTCCGAGCAGCTGGTGATCGTCGGTGAGCGTGCCGCCGGTGCGCACAAGCTCGACTACCAGCCCATCGCCGACGACATCCGGGCGGCCATCGCCGTCCGGCACGGAGTGACGGTGCGCGACGTCCTGTTGGTACAGGCCGGATCCGTGCCCCGGACCTCCAGTGGCAAGATCGGCCGCCGCGCATGCCGCGCCGCCTACATCGACGGCACCCTGCGCAGCGGCACCGCGGCCCCAAACTCCTTCCCTGACCAAACCGATTGAACGCGAATATGACTGACACCGACCTCGAATCCCAACCGTCGCCCGCTGGCGACGATGCAGAGCGCAGCGACGGCGGTGCAGCGCCAGCGCGCACCGACATGACCGTCGCCGAGGTACGGCGTTATCTGCGCACCTGGATCGGCCAGGCCACCGGGCAGTCGCCCGACGCGATCGGCGAGGCCACGCCGATGGTGGAGCTCGGCCTGTCCTCACGCGACGCGGTGGCGATGGCCGCCGACATCGAGGACCACACCGGGGTGACGGTGTCGATCGCGGTCGCCTTCGAGCACCCGACGATCGAATCGCTGGCCACCTGGATCGTCGAGGGCGACCCGGAGACCGAGGCCGCCGACGACGACACCGACTGGACCCGTACCGGGCCGGTCGAGCGCGTCGACATCGCCGTGGTGGGCCTGGCCACCCGGTTGCCCGGCGACCTGAACACTCCCGAGCAGACCTGGCAGGCGCTGCTGGAAGGTCGCGACGCGATCACCGACCTGCCCGAGGGCCGCTGGTCGGAGTTCATGGATGAGCCGCGGCTGGCCGAGCGGATCAAGAACGCCCGCACCCGCGGCGGATACCTCACCGACATCAAAGGATTCGACTCCGAGTTCTTCGCGCTGTCCAAGACCGAAGCCGACAACATCGACCCTCAGCAGCGGATGACGCTGGAGCTGACCTGGGAGGCGCTCGAGCACGCCCGCATCCCGGCCTCCAGCCTGCGCGGCGAGGCCGTCGGCGTCTACGTCGGCACTTCGGTGATGGACTACAGCTACCTGGCCATGTCGGATCCGACCGTCGCCCACCCGTACGCGATCACCGGTACCGCGAGTTCGATTGTGGCCAACCGGGTTTCGTACTTCTTCGACTTCCACGGCCCGTCGGTCGCGGTGGACACCGCCTGCTCGAGTTCGCTGGTCGCCACCCACCAGGCCGTGCAGGCGCTGCGCGGCGGCGAATGCGACGTGGCTGTCGCAGGAGGCGTCAACGCGCTGATCACGCCCGCGGTGACGCTCGGTTTCGACGAGATCGGCCAGGTACTCTCGCCGGACGGCCGGATCAAGTCGTTCTCCTCCGACGCCGACGGCTACACCCGCTCCGAGGGCGGCGCGATGCTGGTGCTCAAGCGGGTCGACGACGCCCGCCGCGACGGCGACCAGATTCTCGCGGTGATCGCCGGTAGCGCGATCAACCACGACGGCCGGTCCAACGGGCTGATCGCGCCGAACCCCGACGCGCAGGCCGATGTGCTGCGCCGGGCCTACAAGGACGCCGGCATCAACCCGCGCACCATCGACTACGTCGAGGCGCACGGCACCGGCACGGTGCTCGGTGACCCGATCGAGGCGCAGGCGCTGGGCCGGGTGATCGGCCGCGGCCGCCCCGCCGACAAGCCGCTTTTGCTCGGCGCGGTGAAAACCAATGTCGGGCATATGGAGTCGGCGGCCGGTGCGGCCAGCCTGACCAAGATGGTGCTGTCGCTGCAGCACGACAAGCTGCCGCCGTCGATCAACTACGCCGGGCCCAACCCGTACATCGACTTCGACGCCGCGCATCTGCGCGTGCTGGACACCGTCGCCGACTGGCCGCGCTACGGCGGGTATGCCGTGGCGGGTGTGTCCAGCTTCGGCTTCGGTGGCGCCAACGCGCACGTGGTGCTGCGTGAGGTGCTGCCCCGCGACGTCGTCGAGCGCGAGCCCGAACCGCAACCCGAGGCTGAGCCGGTGGCGGCCGCCGCCGAGGAGCACGGCGAGCTGGTAGGCGGGGTGCGTTTCGACGAGTACGGCGAGTTCATCGATTCTGCCGAAGCCGGCACCAGGCCGGCGGACGATGAGTACGGACTGCCCGGCCTCACCGACGAAGCCATCCGGCTCAAAGAGATCGCGCTGGAAGAGCTTGCGGCCGAAGAGGTTCCGGTGCCCGTGGTGCCGTTGCCGGTCTCGGCGTTCCTGACGTCGCGCAAGCGGGCCGCCGCGGCCGAGCTAGCCGACTGGATGGAAAGCCCTGAGGGCCAGGCGTCGTCGCTGGAATCGATCGGCCGGGCGCTGTCACGGCGCAACCACGGCCGTTCCCGCGCGGTGGTGCTGGCCCACGACCACGAAGAAGCCGTCAAGGGTCTGCGCGCGATCGCCGATGGCAAGCAGAAGCCCTACGTGTTCAGCACCGACGGGCCGGCGACCAATGGCCCGGTCTGGGCAATGGCCGGTTTCGGTGCGCAGCACCGCAAGATGGGCAAGAACCTGTACCTGCGCGACGAGGTCTTCGCCGAGTGGATCGACAAGGTCGACGCGCTGATTCAGGACGAGCGGGGCTACTCGGTCCTCGAGCTGATCCTCGACGACTCGGTTGACTACGGCATCGAAACCAGCAACGTCGTCATCTTCGCGATCCAGATCGCGCTCGGTGAGGTGCTCAAGAGTCATGGCGCCAAACCCGCTGCGGTGATTGGCCAGTCGCTGGGCGAACCCGCATCAGCCTACTTTGCCGGCGGGCTCTCGCTCGCCGACGCCACCCGGGTGATCTGCTCGCGCTCGCACCTGATGGGTGAGGGCGAGGCGATGTTGTTCGGCGAGTACATCCGGTTCATGGCGCTGGTCGAGTACTCCGCCGACGAACTCAAGACGGTGTTCGCCGACTTCCCCGGCCTGGAGGTGTGTGTCTACGCCGCGCCGAGTCAGACCGTCATCGGCGGGCCGCCCGACGAGATCGACGCGATCGTCGCCCGCGCCGAGGCGGAAGGGCGCTTCGCCCGCAAACTCCAGACCAAGGGCGCCGGCCACACGTCGCAGATGGATCCGCTGCTGGGCGAGTTCTCCGCTGAGCTGCAAGGAATTTCGCCGACCAGCCCGAAGATCGGGATCTTCTCCACGGTGCACGAGGGGACCTACGTCCGGCCGGGCGGCGAGCCGATCCACGATGTCGCCTACTGGCTCAAGGGCATGCGGCATTCGGTGTACTTCACCCACGGCGTGCGCAACGCCGTCGACAACGGGTACACCACGTTTTTGGAGCTCGCGCCGAACCCGGTCGCGCTGATGCAGATCGGATTGACTACCGCGGCCGCGGGATTGCCGGACGCACAGCTGATCCCGACGCTGGCCCGCAAGCAGGACGACGTCGAGTCGATGATCTCGGCGATGGCGCAGTTGTTCGTGTTCGGGCACGACCTCGACATCCGCACACTGTTCACTCGCGCGTCCGGTCCAGAGGACTACGCGAACATTCCGCCGACCAAGTTCCGCCGCAAGGAGCACTGGCTGGATGCGCACTTCTCCGGCGACGGCTCGGTGCTCATGCCCGGCACGCACGTGGCGATGCCCGACGGCCGGCATGTCTGGGAGTACGCGCCGCGCGGGGAGGCCGATCTGGCCGCTCTGGTGAGAGCCGCTGCGACGCAAGTGCTTCCGGATGCGGTGCTGACCGCCTCCGAGCAGCGCGCCGTGCCGGCCGCCAACGCCCGGCTGGTGACGACGCTGACCCGTCACCCCGGTGGCGCGGCCGTGCAGATCCACGCGCGCATCGACGAGTCCTTCACGCTGGTCTACGACGCGCTGGTGTCGCGGGCGGGCCAGGCCTCGGTGTTGCCGACCGCCGTGGGCGCGGGTGCGGCGATCGCCGCGACGCAGACCTCGGTGGCCGCACCGGTCGCCGAGCCCGCAGCGGATGAGCCCGTGGTCGACGCCGTGACCGACAGCCTGACCGCCCGTCAGGTGGGCGCGCTGGCCCGGTGGATACCGGATTCCGGTGAGACGATTCGTGATCGGCTGGCGGCCATCGTATCGATGGCGATGGGTTACGAGCCCGAGGATCTGCCCTGGGAGGTCCCGCTGGTCGAACTCGGCCTCGATTCGATGATGGCCGTGCGGATCAAGAACCGCGTCGAGTACGACTTCGACCTGCCGCCGATTCAGCTGCAGGCGGTTCGCGACGCCAACCTCTACGGCGTCGAGAAGCTGATCGAATACGCGATCGAGCACCGCGACGAGGTGCAGCAGCTGCACGAGCACCAGAAGACCCTGACCGCCGACGAGATCGCCGCGGAGCAGGCGGCCATGCTGTCCGGGGTGACACCGCCGTCGCTGGCCGCGCTGTCACCCGACACCCAGACCGAGCCCGAGACGCGGTCGGATGCCGCGATCCCGCCGCCGCCGACCAACCCGGCCGGTCCTGCCGCGCAACCCGCGGCACCCAACTTGGCGGGTGCCGCGCAGGCACTCAACCAGCAGGCCGTCGCCGACGCGCTGGGTTCGGATATCCCGCCCCGGGATGCCGCCGAGCGCGTCGCGTTCGCGACGTGGGCCATCGTCACCGGCAAGTCGCCGGGCGGCATCTTCAACGACCTGCCCAAGCTGGACGACGCCGCCGCCGCCAAGATGGCGGAGCGGTTGTCCGAGCGCGCCGAGGGCACGATCACCGTTGACGACGTCAAGGCGGCCGAGACCATCGAGCAGCTCGCGACCACCGTGCGCGAATTCCTGGAGGCCGGCCAGATCGACGGCTTCGTCCGCACGCTTCGGGCCAGGCCCGAAGGCTCCACCAAGCCACCGGTTTTCGTGTTCCACGCCGCGGGCGGCTCGACGGTGGTCTACGAGCCGCTGCTGAGCCGTCTGCCGGCCGACACCCCGATGTACGGCTTCGAGCGGGTCGAGGGAACCATCGAAGAGCGTGCCGCGCAATACGTTCCGA